>NZ_JBQKDO010000010.1:0-93692 GCF_052121795.1 Collinsella sp. LCP19S3_B7 | reverse complement strand
GTGCCCCCTTCGTCGGTGATTTGTTGTTTAGTCGCTAGAAATCATATGACGGGGCGCGGGCCGTGTTCCGCTATGCGGTTGTCAATTTGCGAAAGAAATTATGCGTCACCCCGCTATGCGGTTGTCAATTTGCGAAAGAAATTATGCGTCACCATTTTGGCATCGGGGTGCGCTTGATTGCTCCACATATAAGCCCGGTACAGCATTCGCGCTGTACCGGGCATTCTGTTTGCTTATGGTCGCTAGCTAATGCGCTTTTGTTTCTACGCCTCAGTCGGCTCCACGCCCAGCTCGTTGCGGACGAGCTCGAAGGCGGCGGCGATGGCCTTGTCCATGTCGTAGTACTTGTAGCCGCCCAGGCGACCGGCGAAGATCACGTCGCCCTCCTGCGCCGCCAGCTCCTCGTACTGCTTGTATAGGGCCTCGTTCTTGGCGTCGTTGATGGGGTAGTAGGGCTCGTCGCCGGGCTTCCAGTCGGCCGGGTACTCGCGCGTGATGACGGTCTTGTCCTGCGAGCCGAACTCAAAGTGCTTGTGCTCGATGATGCGCGTGTAGGGGATCTCGCGCTCGGTGTAGTTGACCACGGCCACGCCCTGGTGGTCCTGCTCGTCGAGTGTCTCGGTCTCAAAGCGCAGACTGCGGTACTCGAGCGTGCCCAGCTTAAAGTCGTAGAACGCGTCGATGGGGCCGCAGTAGATCGTCTTGGCGGCGATATCGGGCTCGGAGGCGATCAGCTCCTTGTACTCCACGCCGCAGCGGACCTCGATCCCCTCGAGCATGTTGGAGACCATCTTGGTGTAACCGCCCATGGGGATGCCCTGGTAGCGGTCGTTGAAGTAGTTGTTGTCGTAGGTAAAGCGGCAGGGGAGGCGCTTGATGATGCTCGCGGGCAGGTCGCGGCAATCACGGCCCCACTGCTTCTCGGTGTAGCCTTTCACGAGCGTCTCGAAGATGTCGCGGCCGACGAGCGACAGCGCCTGCTCCTCAAGGTTCTGCGGCTCGCCGATGTTCTCGGCAGCCACCTGCTCGGCGATCTTGGCCTTGGCGTCTGCCGGCGTGACGACGCCCGGCCACATCTTGGCGAAGGTGTTCATGTTAAAGGGCATGTTGTACATGTTGCCGTGGAAGTTGGCGACCGGCGAGTTGACGTAGTTGTTGAACTCGGCGAAGCGGTTGACGTAGTCCCAGACATCCTTCATAGAAGTGTGGAAGATATGCGCGCCGTAGCGGTGGACCTGGATGCTCTCGACGTCCTCGGTGTAGATGTTGCCGGCGATGTGGTCGCGGCGGTCGATGACCAGGACCGACTTGCCGGCGCGCTTGGCGGCATTGGCAAAGACGGCACCCGAAAGGCCGGCACCGACGACGAGGTAATCGTAATGGGACATGGATATGCTCCTCTGTATGTCAATTGGACAGTTGCTTTTGTTTGGGGACAAACGTACCTGATGTGTTCGTTCCAGGGGTTAGTTTAGCAGACGCTCCCTCAGCAGCTCCAGTGCGTGAGCGTTGCCAGGTTTCCAAATGAACTTAAGGACTCGCTATTCTGCCCGTAGGCACTCGGGTAAGACGCTCCCGACTGCATCTATTGCTTGCGGCTTCAGGTATTGCTCATTGAGCTTTGCCTTTTTGTAGGCATAGCGAGTGTCTGCCGAGTATTTGATCAATACGTCGGTGAAGAATCGCTCCCAACTTAGGTACTTGCGGCTTTCGATATAGCTCGAAGGATCCTTGAGGATTTTTGGAATGTCGTTGTTGGGGATGAGGCCGGATTGCAGAAGCGTCCACTCAAATGATTCCGGGAGGAACAAGCGAACGTTCTTGTAAACGCGCTGTCCCAGCACCTTTTCGATGTAGGGGCCAAACGCTGCGCCGTCTCCAATGGCAAGAACGTTTTGCTCGGGGCATTCGTGAATCGTTCGTTTTAGGTTTGCTACGCCGGTAGCGGTGTAGCAGGGGATTCCCAGTCGGTTGCAAAGGGCGCTGTAGAATTGATAACCAGACTTGCTATCCTCGACAATTACGGCATCGGGATTGTCGAAACCTACGTTAAGGTCCTGATACAGCATACTTGCCGTGTGGTCATATAGCGGCTTGGTCACCGAGTAGAAGCGCCTGTCGCTCTTGCGGCCATTGATCGTCTTACTTGTGGTGTTGACCAGTTTTAGGATCTCGTCGACGCTGTAGGGGAGCTCGTTGGCGTCGCGACGAGATATCAGAACAAAATAGTTGGACGAGCCGTTGACGGCTTTGGCGAAGTCCTTTGAGTAGATAAACTCGTTACCCTCATCTAGAAAGACGATTGAATCTTCGATGATCGACAGCTCGCGCTCCCAGCGTCTGCCAGAAAGCGTTTCGCAAGGTACGTCGCAGCTGAGTGCAACGCCGCTTTCCGGTCCTCGGTCGTTGTAGTCGCGAATCATCGAGATGAGCGTCGTTTTGCCCGTGCCGCTGTTGCCGCGTATGAAGGAAATATTTCGTTTAAACGTGAGCGTGTATTTGACCTTTGCACGCTCTACGACAACGGTGTGCGTTCCCCTCATTACTCATCAACATCCAAAAAGTCATTCGTGGCACCGACAAACTCCTGCATGTTCCTGACGATGCGGCCATCGTTTTCAATGCGGATTTCAAAGTTCTTCCAGGGGAATTTCATGATGTGGTAAAGGGTCACCAGCACATCCTGTTCTTTGCCGATCTTGAGTAGCCAGCGGGCACAGTTGTCTCCGCAGGTGGATGCGTTAAACACCATATTTGGGAGATTGCGCACCAGCAGCAGCGTCTTAACGCCGCCGGACAGTTCGAGTGGAGTGATTGAGCCCAGCTGCTTGCTTACGATGTTGTGGGGACCGATGAGCTCTGATCCGTCCACGCGTTTAATAATCTGTGCGGCCATGGGGTCTTCGAACCATGAGTCCAAGTATGAGTTCCTAAAATAGGTTTCGGTATCGTAGATGGAACCGGGGTAATCCCCCAGGTGAATGCTCAGCATGTGGGTCTCCAGACGTAGTGTGACTGCAACGATTATATGCCAGTAATAAAATGCCGGCAGCAGCGAGGTCGCTACTGCCGGCGCTGGCTTTATTAGCGCGTAGTCGTGTTGATGGATTTGCTCGCGACGCTACTTTTCGAGATGCTCCCTCAGCAGCTCCAGCGCGTGCGCATAGCCCTGCAGGCCCTCGCCGGTGATGGTGGCGAAGCAAGCCAGGCGCGCATAGCTTACCTGGCGGAAGTCTTCGCGGGTCTCGACGGCGCTGATGTGTACCTCCACGGCGGGGATGGCGACGGCTTTGAGGGCGTCGAGGATGGCCACGCTCGTATGCGTGTAGGCCGCCGGGTTGATGACGATGCCGTCGACCTTGCCGTAGGCCTCCTGGATCTTGTCGACGATGCTGCCCTCGTGGTTGGACTGGAAGACCTCGACCTCGTCAAAGCCCTGTGCGGCGCCTGCTTCCTGGCAGATCTGCACTAAGCGGTCGTAGTTGTCGCTGCCGTAGATGCCCGGCTCGCGAATGCCGAGCATGTTGAGGTTGGGGCCGTTGATGACGAGTGCTTTCATGGTTGCTTCCTTTGTAGTCTGGTTGGTGAAGGGGCTTGCTGTCTGCGACGTTTGCCCAGATAAAACCTGCTAAAATAAACCTGTCCCTTTTTGGCAGGTTTTAGAGGGTGTCGAGGAGGGCGCGTGCGGTGTTGGCGGCGCAGTCGCGTGAGTCGATGATGTAGTCGGCCCAGGCGCGGTAACGCGGCATGCGCTGCTCGGCCAGCTTGTCGATGCCGTCGCGCGCAGTGATGGGGCGGCCCTTGTGGGCGAGTTCGTCGAGCTTGCGGTTGAGCATCACGATCTGGCTGTTTTGGTGCAGCAGCGGGTAGTTCTCGTCGCGTGTGACCACGCCGCCGCCGGTGGAGAGCACCAGGCCGCTGCGCTTGGAAATGTCGGCCAGCGCCGCCGTCTCCTGCTCGCGGAAGGCTGCCTCGCCGCGCTCGACGATAAAGTCGGCGCAGGGCATGCCCAGGCGCTCCTCGAGAGCACGGTCCAAGTCGATGTGCTCGCGGCCCGTGAGCTGGGCGATCTGCTCGCCCACGCGGGTCTTGCCCGAGCCCGGCATGCCGATGAGCGCGATGTTCTGCTCGCGGCGAGACAAGCGCTCCGTCACATCCAGGATGCGCTCGCGCGGTGTAATCTGGCCGGTGTAGCGCTCGACGGCCTGTGCCGCTTGGGCCACGAGCATCAGCAGGCCGCCGATGCAGGGGATGCCGCGGCGCTCGGCCTCGAGCATCAGACCCGTGCGGGCGGGATTGTAGACAATGTCGATGACACCCTCGAGCGCATCGAGCCCTTCGAGCGTGCAGGGCGCGTCGGGGCAGTGAGGGAACATGCCGGCGGGCGTGCAGTTGACGAGCAGCGCCGCGTCGGACTGCTGTGCGATGTTATCGTAGTTGACCTCGCTCGTGCGGCCGACAGGCACAACGACGGCGCCCAGGTCACCGAGCACCATGCTGGCCGTGGTGCCGGCACCACCGGTGGCGCCGAGCACGAGGGCCTTCTTTCCGGCAACCTCAACGCCCAGCTCCTCGACCAGGCACTGAAACCCAAAGTAGTCGGTATTGTCGCCGCGCAGGCGGCCGTCGGGTAGGCGCGTGATGGTGTTGACGTTGCCCATGCGCTTGGCCAGCGGACTCAGCTCGTCCAGGTAGTCCATGACGGCGCGCTTGTAGGGGATGGTCACGTTGGTACCTTCCCATTCGTCACCCGTCATAAAGGCCTCGAGATCCTCGGGCTCGCGCTCAAATCGCACGTACTCGAGCCCAGCGAGCTCTTTGTAGATGGTCGGGGTGTAGCTGTGGCCCAGCACGCGGCCCAGCACGCCGTAGGGGCGGGTTGCGGTGACATCGGTCATCTAGAGCACCTCCGTGTAGCTGCCAAAGTAAGTGAAGCTTTCGCACACGTCGTCGATCGAGTCGAGCAAGTCATCGAGGGCCTTGCTGCCAAAGGGGCAGTCCAGGTCAAAGTAGAACATAAACTCAAAGTCGTGCCCGGGGATGGGGCGGCTCTCGAGCTTGATGAGGTTGATGTTGAGCGCGTAGAAGCGCTCGAGCACGCGGTAGAGGGCACCCGGCTCATTGGCCGTGGTGATCATGAGCGAGGTACGGTTGGCGCCGGGATAGACGCGCGGCTCGCGGCAGATGACAACAAAGCGCGTGTAGTTGTTATCCGAGTCCTGGATGTTGGGCTCCAGCACCTCCAGACCGTAGAGCGCGGCACAGCTGCGCGAGGCGATAGCGGCGACATCGGTGCGACCGGAGTTGGCGACCATCTCGGCTGACATAGCAGTGTTGGGGTACTTGGTGGCGTGCAGGCTGTGGGCTTCGATAAAGCCGGCGCACTGGGCGATGGCCTGGCCATGGCTGTAGACCTCGCGCACGTCGGCGAGCTTGGTGCCGGGCTTGACGAGCAGGTTGTGATCGATCTTGAGGCGCAGCGAGCGCACGATGTGGAAGTCGAACTGGGCGAGAAGATCGTAGACGGCGTTGACCGATCCGGCAGTTGAGTTTTCGATGGGCAACACGCCAAACTCGCAAAAGCCGTCGCGCACGGCGCGCATGACGCCCTCGAAGGTCTCGAAGAACGCAATATCGGGCACATCGAAGAGTTTGCACGCGGCGATTTGGCTGTAGGCGCCCTCAACGCCCTGGCAGGCGACGGTGGCCGTCTGAGGGAAGGGCGTATCGAAGGCTACGGCCGTGGCATGGGCCTTTTGCGACACGGTGATGCCCTTGAGCTCGTTGATGTAGCGCTGCTGCTCGGCCTTGCTCATGCTCATGAGGAGGCGGAACAGGGTAATGGTCTGGGCCTCGTAGCGCTCGGGTGCTCGGCTGGCAAGGTTGTTGAGTTTGGAGCGCTCGCGGGCGGGGTCAAAGACGGCCTTGCCCATCTCGACTTTTGACTTGGCGACCTCGGTGGCAATGTCCATGCGCTCGACAAAGCTGTTGAGGAGCGTGGTATCGATGCCGTCGATGGCCTGGCGAATATCGGCAAGGTCCATGGAGACCCCTTTCGTGAATCGTTGCCTGGGGTAGTTAATTTGGGACGGGGCTTTTTTAGCTACCCTTTGACTGGTGGCGAATCGATGGGTGCCGGGGCAAATACTCACTGGCATATGGGGGTAGCTAAAAAAGCCCCGTCCCAAATTAGCTACCCTCGGGGTGGGTGGGCTAAAGCTGGGCGGCGTCTTCTAGGAGGGCGTCCCAGATGGCGAGCGCTGCGGCTGCTTCGGCTACGGGGACGGCGCGCGGGACGATGCAGGGGTCGTGGCGGCCGTGGACCGAGAGCTCCGCATTTTCCATGGCGTCCATGTCCACGGTCTGCTGCTCGCGACCGATGGAGGGCGTCGGCTTTACGGCCATCCGCCACATGACGGGCGCGCCGGTGGAAATGCCGCCCAGGATGCCGCCGGCGTTGTTGGACTCGACCGCAATCTCGCCGGTCTCGGCATCTATGCGGTACGGATCGTTGTTCTCGCTGCCGCGCATGGCGGCCACGGCAAAGCCCATACCAAACTCCACGCCCTTTACGGCGGGAATGCCAAACGCGATCTGCGCGATGCGGTTCTCGATGCCGTCGAACATGGGGTCGCCGATGCCCGCGGGGAGCCCATAGATGCCGCACTCCACGATGCCACCGATGCTATCGAGCTCATCGCGCGCGGCGAGAATTTCCTCGCGCATGCGACCGGCGGCCGCGGCATCAATACAGGGCAGGTCGTTCTCAAGAATCGCCTTGCGGTCGGCCTCGCGATAGACCATGTCGTCCATGGGCAGGTCGGAAATACCGCCGATCTGCGCGACGTGCGCCATCACCTTGATGCCGCGGGCCTCGAGCGCCTGCAGCGCAATGCCGCCGGCGATGCATAAAGGGGCCGTCAGGCGGCCGGAGAAATGTCCGCCACCGGCGACATCGTGCATGTTGTGGTATTTCAAGCGCGCCGGAAAGTCCGCATGTCCCGGACGGGGCTTGCGGCGCAACTCGGAGTAGTCCTTGGAGCGCGTGTTGGTGTTCTCGATAATCGCGGCTATGGGCGCGCCGGTGGTGTGCCCATCGACCACACCGGCAATGATGTGCGCGGCGTCGGCCTCGCGGCGCTTGGTCGCGGTCTCGTCGCGACCGGGGGCGCGACGATCGAGGAAGGCCTGCAGCTGCTCCTGGTCAACGGCGATACCTGCCGGAATGCCGTCGAGCGAGCAGCCGATGGCGGGGGAGTGCGACTGGCCGAAGATGCTCAAGTGCAAAACGTTGCCAAAGGTCGAGGACATGCTACTCCTCCTCGAGCGTGACCTTGCCGCCCAGCAGGCGGTAGTGGTCGAAGAAATCGGGATAGGACTTGTTGACGGCCTCGGCGCCGTGGATCACAACTTCGCCGGTAGCACGGCTCGCGGCGATGGCGGCCATCATGGCGATGCGGTGGTCGTTGTGCGAATCGACCTCGCCGCCGGTAAAGGCGTCGACGCCCTTGATGATGAGATCGTCGCCGGCAATGCGCACCTGCGCGCCCAGCGCGGTGAGCTCACGGGTGGTGGTAGCCAAGCGATCGGATTCCTTAATGCGTAGGCGGGCGCAATCGCGGATGAACGTGCGGCCTTGTGCCAGCGATGCCACGGCAGAGATAACGGGCACCAGGTCGGGGATGTCGTGCGCGCTCATCTCAAAGCCGGCGAGCTTATCGGACTGCACGGTGGCGGCGTTGGTGGAGCGCACGATGCGGGCGCCAAAGCGCGAGAGCGCGGCAAGCACGTTGCGGTCGCCCTGCGCGGAGCTCAGTGATACGCCTTCCACAGTGATGGGGTCGGAGCCGATGGCGCCGGCACACAGCCAAAAGGCGGCGTTGGACCAGTCGCCCTCGACAGCCACGTTGCCAGGCGTGCGGTACGAGCCGCTGCTCACGCGGAAGTTTGTGACCTCGGGCTTGCCATTCCTGGCGGGGATGCGCTCGACGTTGACCTCGATGCCAAACGCCTTCATGGCCTGGATGGTCAGGTTGATGTAGGGGCGACTCTCGATAAGGCCGGTCACCTGTACGCAGGAGGGCTGGGCCAGCAGCGGGGCCGCCAGCAGCAAGCCGGAAATGTACTGCGAGCTCACGTTGCCCGGAAGGATAAATGTGCCCGGGCGCATGCGGCCGCTCGTCTTGAGCGGAAAGCCGCCCAGGCCCTGCAGGTCGCAGCCGGCGGCGATGATCTCGTCGGAGAGCGGGGAGAGCGGGCGGGCGCCCAGACGGCCCTGGCCCACAAACGTGGCCTCTGCCCCCAGCGCGCAGGCGACGGGCAGCATAAAGCGGAGCGTGGAGCCGCTCTCGCCGCAGTCGAGCGTGCCGCCGGCAAGTGCCTTGAGCAGGCCAAACTCAATACTCTTCATAGTGGGATGGACTTGGAAGCCATCCTCGACGGTCTCGATGCGGGCGCCGAGCGCCGTAAGGCAGCGCACCGTGGCCTCGATATCGGCGCAGGTGGTGTTGCAGGTCACATGCGTCTCACCGTTGGCAAGGGCGGCGCAGATGATCAGGCGGTGCGCCATCGACTTGGATGCGATGGCGGGGACGGTGCCCTTGAGTGGGGACGGAGTGATGCGGGCTAGCATGCGGATGCGTCTCCCTTCTGGCCGAGGCCCTCGGCAATTAAAACATGGAAGGTGGAAAGCGGCGTGCGGTCGATGCTGCAGCGGCCAATGTCGTGCGGAATTACCAGGTCGATGGTGTCACCGGCGCGTTTTTTGTCGTGCAGCGCCTCGGCAAAGACGGCGTCGGCGGAAAGCTCGCAGCGGGTTTTGAGACCGTGGCGGGCGCAGAGCTCCTCGATGCGGCCGGGCAGCTCGGCGTCGCAAATGCCGTGCAGGGCTGCGGCGCGCGTGATGATGCCCATGCCGATCGACACGCAGTTGCCATGTCCCAGCTCAAAGTGCTCGCAGGCCTCGACAGCGTGTCCAGCGCTGTGTCCAAAGTTGAGCAGCTTGCGCTGGTTGGTCTCGCGCTCATCGGCGACAACCACGGCGCGCTTGATGTCGATATTGCGGGCGATGATGAGCGCCACGCGGGCCACGTCCCGGTTGAGGAGCTCCAGTGTGAGCGGGGTCTTCTCCAACTCGGTGAAAAGCTCGGGGTCGGCGATCACGGCGTGTTTGACGACCTCTCCGCAGCCGTCGGCGAACTGCTCGGGCGTGAGGGTGGCGAGACACCCCACGTCGGCAATAACAACACTCGGCTGCCAAAAGGCGCCGGCCAGGTTTTTGCCGGCAGCTAGGTCGATGGCCGTCTTGCCGCCCACCGATGAATCAACCATAGCGAGCAGGCTCGTGGGGATCTGCACAAACTTGCAGCCGCGCATGTAGGTAGCGGCCACAAAGCCGGCCACGTCGCCCACGACGCCGCCGCCGAGCGCCACGATCACGTCGGAGCGCGAAAGCTCGTGCTCGGCCACAAACTCCAAGATGTTGATGTAGGTCTCGGCGCGCTTGTGGGCCTCGCCGGCCTCGAAGGTGCAGACACTCACCGTATAGCCCGCAGCCTCCAGGCTCTGCTTAACAGGCATTTGGTAGAGCGGGCCCACGTTGGTGTCTGTCACAATGACGGCGCGCGATCCGCCGGCGGTGGCGCGGACGAGCGGGCCCGCCTGCTCCAGCAAAAACGTGCCGACGTGCACCTGGTAGGGGCGTGCGGTGTCGATATCGATGGTAATCGCCATAAGCTTTGGTCCTTTCGACCTGGCGTGATAGGTGGTCTAGTGGGTGGCCTCGTCGTCGAGCGCGCGTTTGATGCGGTCGCCCTCGGCAAGGAGGTTCTCAAGATAACGCTGGTCGCGGTCCTTGAGCGCACGGCTGTAGGCGCCGAGCGAGTCGATCAGGTGGTCGATCTCGAAGGCGAGCGCGTCGGCGTCGTCGATCATGAGCTCGGACCACATTTGCGGGTTGAGGTGCGCCACGCGGGTAAGGTCGCGGTAGCTACCGGCCGAAAAACCGTGGTGAACCTGGGCGGTCGGGCTTTTGACGTAGGCGTTTGAGACGACGTGCGCGAGCTGGCTCGTAAAGGCGATCACGCGGTCGTGTTCGGCGGCGGTGGTCACGCTGAACTTGCCAAACCCTAAGGGACGCACCATCTCGCGCACCTGGCCTAAAAGCTCCAGTTTGAGCGCATCGTCCACTGCAGGCGGCACGAGCACGAGTGGCGCGCCCTGGAACAGGTCGGCACGGGAGTGAGCGTAGCCCGAGTACTGGGTGCCCGCCATGGGGTGCGCGCCCACAAAGTAAAACCCGTACTCGCGGGCGAGTTCGAAGGCACGCTCGCACACGATGCCCTTCACGCCCACGGTGTCAATCACCACGGGTCCCATGATGGCCTCGGTATCGGTGGCGTCGGCGAGCGCTTGGGCGTGCGCCTCGAGCCACTCGATGCAGGCCTCGGGGTAACAGGCCAGCACGATGATGTCGCACTCGCCGAGCGTCTCGTCGTTGAGCTCGCCGGCGACGGTGCCCATGCTGGCGGCCGTCATGACGTCATCGTCGGGGTCCCAGGCCAGCACGCGGACGCCCGCCTGTGCATAGCCGCGGGCAAAGCTGCCGCCGATCAGACCCAGGCCTACAATGCCGGCGCATTTGGGGCCGCCCTGGTTAACGCGTGCGTTTCTCACCGTACCCATGGGCTACTCCATGGTCTCTTGGCAGACGACCTCGCGGATGGCGCGGATGCGGCGCATGGTGTCGTCAAACTGGTCGGGGGTGAGGGCCTGGGCGCCGTCGGACCATGCGCGGCTGGGCTCGTCGTGGACCTCGATCTCCAGACCGTTGGCGCCGCAGGCGGTCGCGGCGAGCGCCATGGGTTCAACGTAGCGGGTGTAGCCGGTCGCATGGCTGGGGTCGGCCACGACGGGCAGGTGCGACAGGTGGTGTAGCACCGGCACGGCGTTGAGGTCGAAGGTGTTACGGGTGCGGGTCTCGAAGGTGCGGATACCGCGCTCGCACAGGATAACGTTGTCGTTGCCCTCGCTCATGATGTACTCGGCAGCCATGAGCAGCTCGTCGATCGTGCCGGACATGCCGCGCTTGAGCAGGACCGGGGTCTTGGTCTTGCCGACCTCCTTGAGCAGGGGGAAGTTCTGCGCGTTGCGGGCGCCAATCTGCATGACGTCAATCTTCTTATCCAAGAAGACCTGCACGTCGCGCGGGTCCATGATCTCGGTGACGATCGGCATGTCGAGCTCGGCCGAGGCCTCGCATAGCAGGTCCAGGCCGGCGGGGCCCATGCCCTGGTAGGCGTAAGGGGAGGTGCGGGGCTTGTAGGCACCGCCACGCAGCATGGTGGCGCCGGCGGCCTTTACGCGGCGTGCGATGCGAATGAGGTTTTCGCCCTCGACGGAGCAGGGTCCGGCGATGACCTGGAACTGGTCGCCGCCGATCTTGATGCCGTGGCCGCAGTCGATGACGGAGTCCTCGGGGTGGAACTTGCGGTTGGCACGCTTGAACGGCTCGGAGACGCGCTGCACACGCTCGACGACGTCCATGGACTCGAGCAGGAACGGGTCGATCTTGGTCGTATCGCCCACCAGGCCGATGATGGTCTCGTTCTCGCCGCGCGATACGTCGGTTTTGAGACCCTTCTTCTCAATCCAGCTGACGATGTGGCCGATGGCCTCATCGCTGGCGCTCTGCTTTAAAATTGCAATCATGGTGTGCCTCTCACCTCGATGGATAACCCTTGCAAAAACGGCCCGCAGTGCGAGCCGTATCATATGGTGCATGAGAGTTTATACTAATTATTTCACTTTTGCGTCCTAAAGTGAGCCGTTGCGCTTCGTCTCCCACGTAATTGCAAAGCTTTTTCTATTATGTTGTTAGCTCGTGGCGCACTTGGGTATAATGCAAACCGTTCGCCCTATTAGCTCAGGGGATTAGAGCGTCTGCCTCCGGAGCAGAAGGCCGTTGGTTCGAATCCAACATGGGGCACCATCGAACGTAAGACCGTCCGAACCTCGCATGGTCCGGGCGGTTTTTCTTATACCGACGCGACGTGATAGGACGTGGTATGGCAACGACGGATATCGAGCGCGGACTTTCGACCGCCGAGGTCGAGGAGCGCATTGCCGCCGGCAAGATCAACCGCAACATGGAGCTCAAGACCAAATCGGTTCGTGAGCTTATCATCGAAAATCTCTGCACGCTGTTCAATCTGATCAACGTGGTTTTAGCGATTTTGGTCATTATGACCGGATCGTTTAAGAACCTGACGTTCCTGTTCGTGGTGTTCCTCAATACTGCCATCGGTGTTATCCAGTCCATGCGATCAAAGAAGATGGTCGACAAGCTCACACTCCTCACTTCAAAGAAGGCCATCGCGGTGCGTGATGGTGCCGAGGTTGAGCTCGACTTGGACCAGATCGTGCTCGACGACATCATTCGTCTGGGGCGCGGCGACCAGATACCTGCCGACGCCGTGGTGGTATCGGGCGAGGCGCTCGTTAACGAAAGTTTGCTGACGGGCGAGAGCGACCTTATTAAGAAGCAACCTGGTTCCGATCTCATGAGCGGCAGCTTTATAGACTCGGGCCTGTTGCGTGCCCGCGTGGTCCATGTTGGTGCGGATAACTATGTGGCCAAGATCAACAACGAGGCCAAGTACGTCAAAAAGGTCAATTCCGAGATCATGAACGCGCTCAACGCCATCGTGCGTTTTGCAAGCGTCATCATGATTCCGCTTGGTCTGGCTCTGTTCGCCTCGAGTGTAAGCGGGCTATGGGATGCAGCCGGTACGCCGGGCGATAGCGCGCTTTCGTGGTGCTTTTCCGAGCTGCTGGCCGGTCGCGTGCCTTCGTCGGCGCTACTGTCCACGGTGGGCGCTCTTTTGGGCATGATTCCGCAGGGCCTGGTGCTGCTGACCTCGTCGGTGCTTGCCATCGCCACGGTGCGCCTGGCGCGCTGCAAGGTACTCGCGCAACAGCTCTATTGCATCGAGACGCTCGCGCGCGTCGACGTGCTGTGCCTGGACAAGACAGGCACCATCACGTCGGGTCGCATGGAGGTCGAGGGCACCTATCCGTTGCCCGTTGAGGGCGTGAGCTTGGCCCCGGACGAGGCACCTGTCCCCGTCGATACTACCGTGCTCGATTTTGCGCTTGCCAATGTCGCGCGCGCGACCTCGGCTGATGCCAATGAGACCTGCCAGGCGCTGCTCAACTACTACGCCGACCGCCCGGTCGAGGTGTCCGAGCCGCTGTCGGTCATTCCGTTTTCGTCCTCCAAAAAGTGGAGCGGCGCCTCGTTTGCGCAGGGCTCCTATGTGATGGGCGCGGCGCAATTTGTGCTTTCGGAGCGTATCTTTGCGCAGGTCGAAAATCGTGTGGCCGAGCTTGCCGACACCTGCCGCGTGCTCGTGGTGGCCCGTGTGGACGGCTTTACGCCCGATGGCGATATGGTGGGCGAGGCCGAGCCCGTGGGCTTTGTGACCATTCGCGATGAGATTCGCACTTCGGCCGCCGAGACCATCGGTTACTTTAACGAGCAGGGCGTGACCCTCAACGTGATCAGTGGCGACGACCCGCGCACGGTGTCGTCGATCGCACGCGTGGTGGGCGTGCCGGGGGCGGACGCTTATGTGGACGCCACGACGCTCGATACGCCGTCCAAGATTGATGCGGCGGTGGACCGCTATCACGTCTTTGGCCGCGTGACCCCGCAGCAGAAGCGCGAGCTCGTGCAGGCGCTCAAGAGTCGCGGCCATACCGTGGCCATGACGGGCGACGGCGTCAACGATGTGCTGGCACTCAAGGAGGCGGACTGCTCCGTGGCCATGGCCGCCGGTTCCGACGCCGCACGCAACGTGGCCGAGATCGTGCTGGTCGATAACGACTTTGCCTCGATGCCCGCCGTGGTGGCCGAGGGCCGTCGCTCCATCAACAACCTGCAGCGTTCGGCCTCGCTGTTCCTGACCAAGACGCTGTTCTCGATGGGCCTGGCGGCACTGTGCATCGCGCTGCCGCCGTATCCCTTTGAGCCTATCCAGATGACGCTCATTAACTTCTTCTGCATCGGCGCGCCGGGCTTTGTGCTGGGCCTTGAGCCCAACAATGCCCGCGTGAAGGGCTCATTCTTGACCAACGTGCTCAAGCGCGCGCTGCCGGCGTCGGTTGCAGTCATTTTGGCCGCGGCGCTCGACATCTTTGTGGCGCGCGTGTTTGGCTTTAGCCAGCTCACGCTGTCGACGATGTGCCTTCTCACGTCGTGTGCGGCAAGCGTGAGCCTGATCTGGCGTATCTCGCAGCCGCTCACACCCTTGCGTGTGGTGCTCTTTGTATTTGTCGTCGTCGGCATCTTGGTGGGCGTTATCGGATTCCCCGAGCTGCTGTCTATCGCCAACTTGTCGATGGGCGAGGCAATTATCCTTCTGGTGATTGTGGTCTTTACTTGCGGCGTGTTCTTTAAACTCGCCACGATGATGGATTCGCTTAAGCCGCGTCGCCGTCATGCCGCCACTGGCTTTGGCCGCGGAGTGCGCGTTCGCTTGGGCCGCGGTGGCGGCAAGGTGAGCTCGACGGGCTCGACGGCCGAGCGTTTTGCCAAGCGCCTCGCCGCCGACATGGCCCAGCGCCGCGAAGATCGCACCGCTCGCGAGGCCGAGGCCCGAGCGCTCGAGGGCGTGGAAAAGACCCAGCCCAAGAAAAAGAAGGGCGCGGGCGTCAAGCGCTCGCGTGTGACCAAGTCCGCCCAGGGCATTAAGGTCTCGATGCCGAGCAAAAAGAAGAAGTAACCGCACCTCACAGGGTAGCTAATTTGGGACGGGGCTTTTTTAGCTACCCGGCTGATGACGTGATCTATTTGGCCGATTGGCGGCCAGGGCAGCTAAAAAAGCCCCGTCCCAAATTAGCTACCCTGCGATGTTGAATTGGTGCCCTGTGCCTTTAGGGGCGTAGCGATGTTATGCTCTAACCTCGATTGTTCGAATGATTCCGAAAAGAGGATGCCGTGATTTGCCCGCATTGTCTCAAGACCATAGAGGACGGCTCCTCGTTCTGCCCCTATTGCAATACCTATGTTGGCCCGGGCGATGGCCCCGAGCACACCGAGTTTGTGTTCTGCGAAGGCTGCGGTGCCCGTCTGTCGCCGCATGACCGTACCTGTTCCAAGTGCGGGCGCCCTGCCCCGGGCATTCTCTCCGAGGATGCGGCAGCATCCGACCTGGCTGCTGGGCGCACGGCTGGTTTTCCCCGCCTGACACAGGAGCAGATCGATACCGAGGTGCCCCATGCGCCGGCCTCTGCCGCCGCGGTACTTTCCGATGCCGCCGATCCCAATGAGACCTGCGTGCTGCCGGCTTTCGACAGGGATTTTGGCATTCCCAAGGTCGATATCCCGCTGCCGGTGTCCCTTCGTGACGACGCTCAGTCCAAAAATCAAAAACCCAAGCGCAAGGTGCATCCGGACGAGGATGCCTACCACAAGCACAAGCGCCGTATTCCCAAGCCGCTCATCGTCATCGTGTTGCTCGCTGCCGTGTGTGGCAGTGCCTATTGGTTTGTGACGTCGGACCCCATGGGCGTTATGCCGGGCTTTTACGACCAGTTTGGCCAGGCCGCCAAGACGACGTTCCCCTCGCGCCAGAAGGGCGAGGCTACCGAGGAAGAGGCCAAGTCCGACGATACCGCCGAGGTGGTCCAGGAGGAGACCGTCCTTTCCGACGACCAGCTCTATACCAAGCTCGACGGTCTGTATCAGACCATCGTGTCGTATGGCGACGATGATCAGATCGGCGAGGTTGTCGACTCGTTTAACAGCGGGTACCTGCGCACGCCGCTCTCCACGCGTCAGGAGCTGTCGCAGAGCGCTTATGCCCTGCGCGACCAGATCAAAAATACCCAAGACGAGCTCAACAACCTTAAGGTGCAAGATGATACCGTCTACGCGGAGGATATCGAGCACCTCAAGCAGCTTGCCGAGTGGATGTACGAGCGCGTCGACATGATCTGCCAGAGCTGGGATATCTCGCTGTCCATTCCCGATGGCGAGTCGCTGAGCGCACGCCAGAGTGAAATCTTGGCGCCCATCGCACAGGGCGGCAACAGCGCCCTTAACCAGTACGATGCCAATGTGAGCGCCTGGAAGCCGCAGCCGCGTTCGTAATTTGTTGCCCTCCGACGGCATAACCTGCGTGCGCAATTGATGGACGCCCGTGCTTATTGCTACAATTCGTACAAATATGCTTTAAACGCACGAGGAAGGAACCGCATGTTTGGTTTTAAGAAAGAGCTTTATACGCCCGAGTACCAGCTCGCTGGTGACGAGTGTGCGATCATCGAGACGTCGAAGGGTACGATCAAGGTCAAATTTGACGGCGAGGGCGCTCCCATCCATGTGGCGAACTTCTGCGAGCTTTCTACCATGGGCTTTTATGACGGCCTTAAGTTTCACCGCTATGTGCCCGGCTTTGTGATCCAGGGCGGCGACCCCAATACCCGCGATATGTCCGGCGCTGACGTCGCCGCCGGCCTTGAGGGCCCCGACGGTATGCCCGGAACCGGTGGCCCCGGCTACTGCATCAAGGGTGAGTTTGCCACCAACCCGCGCAACAGCCATGTGGACGGTGCGCTTGCCATGGCACGTTCTATGGATCCCGATTCCGCGGGCTCCCAGTTCTACTTCTGCCTGGGTGCCCAGCACAATCTGGATTCCGGTTACACCGTCTTTGGCACCACGGTCGAGGGCCTCGACGTGATTTCGCAGCTGCGCGCCGGCGACGAGATCGTCCATGTCGAGATCGTTCACGAGTAAAAGGGGACTTCCTTGAATAGCCAGTTGATTCAACAGGGTCGAGCCGCTTATCGTGCGGGCGACTTTTCCGCTGCCGCTCAGATGCTCGGTGCGGCAAAGACCCCCAGCGAGATCATGGGCGAGGCCGACCATCTGCGTGGCAACGCTCTGATGCACCTGGGTATGTACGCCGAGGCTGCCGAGGCGTACGCGGCTGCCCTCAACGACGGCACCTATGGAAAGCGCGGCGCGCTGCTCACCAACCGCGGCAAGGCGCTCGCTGCCGTGGGTGACTATGTGACCGCAGCCCAGGCGTTCTCCGCCGCAACGCAGGATGCTTCCTATGCTACGCCGTTTAAGGCCTATCTGGGTCTTGGCAACGCGCTGTTCCAGTCGGGCGATTTCGCCAATGCAGGCACTGCCTTCCGCCAGGCCGCCATCGATGGCGCCAATCCAGCCCCCGCGGCCGCCCTTGGCGAGCTCGGCCGCTGCTTCATCAAACTTGGCCGACCGGCGGACGCCGTGGAGACCTACCGCACCGCTATCGACTTTGCCGGTCCGCGCGATGACACGCGTGCGCTTAACGCGGGTATGGGCGAGGCACTTTCTGCCGCGGGTCGTCCTTCCGAGGCGCTCGATGCCTTTAATGCCGCCACCGCCGACGGCATCTATCAGCTCACGCCCGAGCAGGCCGATGAGCTTGCCCGCGTGCACGATTCACTTGCCGCGCTTTCGGCCCAGACCGCCATGGCCACGGCCCCGGCGCCCGCCATGGATATGACTGCTGTCGATTCGCTCGATCCCACGGGTGCCACTGGCCAGTTTATGCCCGATCCGTCCGACACGGGCTTCTTTACGCTGTCCGAGTCCGAGATGGTCCAGCAGGATCGTCAGGACCGCAAGCAGGCCAAGGTCCGTCGTCGCCATCGCCATACGGGCCTCAAGGTCTTCCTGGTTTTGCTTCTGCTGATTGTTCTTGCCGCGGGCGGTTTGGGCTTTGCCTACACGCGCGGCATGGGTATCCCCTCGCAGGAGTCCGTCATCACCGATCTGTTCCAGGCTGCCGGCGACGGTGATACCGCCAAGGCCGAGTCTTGCCTGGCCTCCAGCCTGTCCGAGGACGCCAAGGCGATGATTATCTCCTCGATCCCGCAGGGCGCCACCGTCTCCATCGAGGGCATGGATCAGTCTATGACCGAGAGCACCGCGAAGGTGAAGGCTTCGCTGTCCAAGGGCGGCGAGCAGGAATATACCGTCAAATTCGTGCGCTCCGATAACCATATCGGCTGGGCGGTATCTTCGCTCGACATCGATTTCTCGGCCGCTGACAACCAGTAGTGACCTTATGAGATTTGGCGCTGCCCGGTGCTTCACCGCAAGTGAGGTGCCGGGCTTGCGCTAGTATGATGGGCTAGTAGTTTTCCAGCAATCATCCAACACATCAGGAGTTGCGTTGTTTTCTTTGATGGACATGTTTTTCGGTAGCTATGCGGGCGATCTAGCCATCGACCTCGGCACCGCCAATACGCTTGTCTCCGTGCGCGGCAAGGGCATCGTCATTCGCGAGCCTTCCGTCGTCGCCATCGACAAAAACGATGAGCGCATTCTTGCAGTCGGTATCGAGGCCAAGCGTATGCTTGGCCGTACGCCCGGCAACATTGTGGCCGTGCGTCCTCTTAAGGATGGCGTCATCGCCGACTTCGATGTCACCGAGGCCATGCTTCGCTACTTTATCGATAAGGCTTCCGAGAAGCGCTATCCGTGGACCCCTCGTCCGCGCGTCGTCGTATGCGTTCCCTCTGGTGTCACGTCGGTCGAGAAGCGCGCCGTGTTCGAGGCTACGATTCAGGCAGGCGCTCGCCAGGCCTATCTGATCGAGGAGCCCATGGCCGCGGCTATCGGTGCTGACTTGCCTGTCGAGGAGCCGACTGGCTCCATGGTCATCGATATCGGTGGCGGCACCACCGAGGTTGCCGTTATCGCCATGGGCGGTATCGTCGTGTCGCAGTCCATCCGCATTGCCGGCGACGAGTTCGATCAGGCTATCCTCACGCATGTTCGCGATGCCTACAATTTGGCCATCGGCGAGCGCACGGCCGAGGACATTAAGATTAAGGTCGGCTCTGCCGTGCCGCTCAAGGACGAGCTCGACGTCGAGGTCAATGGCCGCGACGTGATCACGGGCCTGCCCAAGACCGTGCGCATCGAGAGCGAGGAGATTCGTCGTGCGCTCAATAAGCCGCTCGACGAGATGGCCAAGGCCGTCAAGGACGCACTCGACGCCACACCGCCCGATCTTGCCTCGGATCTTATGTACTACGGCATTCTGCTGACCGGCGGCGGAGCGCTGCTGCGCGGCCTCGACGTGCGCTTGCGCGACGAGACGGGCGTTTCGGTCAACGTGAGCCCCACGGCGCTCGACAACGTCGTAAACGGTTGCGCCCGTGTGCTCGAGGCCAACGCGTTTGACGGCGGTTTCGTCCAGACCAATGCTTAATTTCCAAAAGGTGGATTCCATTTGGCACGATCTTCGGGTTTCTCTTCAAATCTGAATACCAAACGACAATCAACGGGTATGCGCCCGTTGATTGTTTTCAGCCTGATTTCTGTGTTGCTGCTCACGTTTTACATTCGAGAGGGCGAGGCCGGGCCGATACATGCCGTGCGTTCGGGCGTCACGACAATCACCTCTCCGGTGCGTTTCGTTGGCTCGGCGGTGGCGGCGCCATTCAATGCCATCGGCAACGTGTTCTCCAACCTCACCGCTTCGCAGGAGTCGCTCGACGACCTTAAAAAGCAAAACGAGGTCCTCACTTCCAAGGTCGCGGAGCTTTCCGAGGCCCAAAAGACCGCTGAGCGCCTTGAGGGTCTTGTGGGCCTGCAGTCGACCTATAACCTCAAGTCCACTGCGGCTCGTATTGTCGGAGCCTCGGGTGACGCCTGGACGTCGACCGTCACCATCGATAAGGGTTCTGCCGACGGGCTTACCATCAACATGCCCGTGACGAGCTCGGCCGGCGTCATCGGCCAGATTATCGAGGTTTCGGCCAAGACATCGACCGTGCGCCTGATTGGCGACGAGAACTCTGGTGTGTCCGCCATGGTGCAGGACACGCGCGCACAAGGCATGCTACAGGGCCAGCCCGATGGCACGCTGCGTCTTGAGTACGTGAGCGTCGACTCCGATGTTAAGGTTGGCGATATCATCGTGACCTCGGGCATCGGTGGCGTGTTCCCCAAGGGACTGCCGCTTGGCACCGTGTCTTCGGTCGAGAAGTCGGCTAACGACGTGTACTACACCATTGTGGTGCGTGCGCAGACCACGGCCGAAAATAACGAGGAAGTGCTCGTCATCACCTCGCTCACCGATGAGCAGTCGGCTTCGGACGATGATGTGAGCTCGGCCAATAGTGCCCCGCAGGGCTCGTCGCGCGATGCTGCGACTCAGTCTAAGGACGAGAAATCGGATGATGATTCCGACACGGCCGAAGCGTCCGATTCTGGATCGAGCGAATAGGGAGGCATGTCCATGGATCTACACGAGCAGGGGACTGGCTCCCGTGCCTTTGCAATCGCCGCTATCGTCTGCGTGCTGCTGCAGGCGGGACTGGCACCGCAAATCTCCATCGCGGGCGGTCGCGTCAACTTTATGATTATTTTGGTGTGCCTGGCCGTGTTTTCGGGCGACCCTACGCGTGCCGTCGTTTGCGGCTTTTGCAGCGGTCTGTTTTACGACCTTTCCGCCGCCGTGCCGGTGGGCGTTATGTCGCTGCTGCTGACCGTGGGCAGTTTTGCTTTGGTGCACAGCGCGGCTGGTCAGACGGGCGGCTCGCCGGGCGCGCGCGGCATTACCGTGGGCGCCTTTGCGCTTGCCATCAACGTGGTCTACAGCATCATCTTGCTGTTTATGGGTCTGGAGACGAGCTTTGTGGTGGCCATCTTTGGGCACGCTCTGCCGTCCTCGATCCTGACGGGCTTGATTGCCATTCCGTTTTTGATGTCCGGCGCCGCTCCGCAGTCTGGCTATGGGTTCTCCGCGCGCGGTGGGCGTCAGACGGGCATGCGCTTTAAGCCCAAGACCCGTAAGCTCAAATAGGGGAGGCCTCAAGATGTCTTCCCAGTTGACGGTTGTTGTCGCCGGTATCGCGCTGGTCGTGGCCATTGTGGTCGCGCTGGTCATCATGCGCCGCGGCGACTCCCGCTTTACCTACGACACACAGCACGGAACGGCCCCGCGCGCCACCGAGGGCGAGGGCAATACGGCCGCCACGGCCTTCAAGGGCCGCTTCTCCATCCTCACCACGGGCGTGGGTGCCATGTTTGCCGCGCTTGCCGTTAAGCTGTGGGGCATGCAGATGGTCTCGTCGGACTACTACGACAAGCAGGCCAAGAGCAATCAGACCCGAACCGTTACCACGCCGGCCGTGCGTGGCCGCATTTTGGACCGCAACGGCGTCGCACTGGTGCAAAACCGCCCCTCGCTCGCCGTCGTCGCCTATCGCGATCTTGCCGACGACAAGGTGCTGGTGCGTCATCTTGCCAACGTGCTCGGCATGCCGTATGTCGCGGTGCTGCGCAACATCCAGGACAATTCCGAGGGCGCGCAGAGCCTGCATACGATCGCGACTGACGTGCGCCGCTCTACCGTCGCCTACATTCAGGAGCACGCCGGTGAGTTTCCCGGCGTGAAGATAGCCGAGCGCACCGAGCGCCAGTACCCGTATGGCGAGACCGCCTGCCATATTTTGGGCTATACCGGCACCATTACCTCCGAGCAGCTCGAGGCGCAGAACAAGAAGTCGTCGGACGGCAACGAAAGCGCGGCTGGCCAGATCTCGTATCAATCGGGCGATATTGTGGGTCAGGCGGGCGTAGAGATTTACTACGAAAATCTGCTGCAGGGCATTCGCGGTGAGCAGACCGTGAAAGTTGACGCCTCGGGTAACGTTACCGGTCAAGCCGGCGCCGTTCCCGCCAAGGCCGGTTCTGACATTAAGCTTACGCTCGATCTTAAGATTCAACAGGCCTGCGAGACGGCTCTGGCGAATGCCATTGAGCTTGCCAAGACTACGGGCCATAGCAATGCCGGCAACGGTGCCGTGGTGTGCCTTGACCCCAACAACGGCGAGATCCTGGGCATGGCAAGCGAACCCAAGTTTGATCCTTCTGTCTTTATCGGCGGCGTTTCCAATGACGTGTGGACCGAGCTTAACGATGACGAGGGCTCGCATCCGCTGCTCAACCGCGCCATTAGTGGCCAGTACATGTCCGCCTCGACCATCAAACCCCTCTCGGCGTTGGCTGGCCTCGAATTTGGCACGTACACTTCGAGCCAAACGACCAACTGCACGGGATATTGGACCGGCTTGGGCAAATCTTGGGGAAAGTACTGCTGGCTGCACTCCGGCCACGGCACGATGACGCTGCAGTCCGGTATCGCCAACTCCTGCGACCCCGTGTTCTACGATATGGGCAAGGCCTTTTTCTACAACGACCAGCATCCCGAAGGCTTGCAAGAGGTCTTTCGCCGTTGGGGCCTGGGCAAGACCTGCGGCATCGACCTGCCGAGTGAGGGTGCGGGCCGCATTCCCGATGCCGAGTGGAAAGAGTCGTACTTTACCGACGCCTCGGCCGAGGACCGCAAGTGGAATGCCGGCGATATGACCAACATCGCCATCGGCCAGGGCGACATTCTGGTGACACCGCTGCAGATGGCCTGCGCCTACATGGGTATTGCCAACGGCGGCAAACAGTATGTGCCGCATGTGTTCTTATCTGCTGTCTCGCGTGATGGCGACGGCGATGCCTACAAGTACAACGGCAAGGGCAAAAAGAAGCGCCTTGAGGCCCAAATTAACAACGATGCCGATCTTGCGCTGGTCCGCAACGGCATGCACGATGTGATTTACTCGGCGTCGACTTCGACCGCCGCGCACTTTAACTCCCTGACCCCTACGGTCTACGGCAAGTCTGGCACGGGCGAGAAGAGCGGCGAGGACGATTACGCGTGGTTTTGCGCCTACGCGCCGGCCGATGACCCCAAGTACGTGATCGCCACTGTCTTGGAACAGGGCGGTGGCGGCTCCGATACCGCGCTGCACGTTGTGCGCGATGTCCTCGGTGCGATTTATGACGAGCCCGACACGTCGACGGCCACGGGCGATTCCTCGGTTCGATAGGAGGTTGCGATGGACTTTTCGCCGGCGGACCTGTTCCGCTCAACCAAAACCGGCTCTCGCAGCAGCCTGGACCGCGTCAACAAGCAGATTTCCGCATCGCGCGGAACGTTTCGCCAAAAGGTGCACGTCGGCGTGCTGTTGGCGACTGTGGCGCTCGTCACCTATGGCGCCATTATTATCTGGTCCGCCTCGCAGTTTAAAGCCGACGCCTCGTTCTCGCGTCACCTGCTGGGTATCGGTATTGGCGCGGTGCTGGCGGTGCTCGTCTGGCGCACCGACCTGCGCGGCATTTCCAACTTTTCGACGGCCCTGCTCGTCATCGATCTCATCGTGATCTTCTCGCCTAAGATTCCGGGCCTGTCCTATACGGGCGGCTTGGGAATGACGGGTTGGATCAAGATTCCCGGTATCGGTTTAACATTCCAGCCCGTTGAGCTTGCCAAGCTCATCACCATCTTCTTTATGGCCACGCTTGGCTCGCAGTACAACGGGCGCATCGATACCGCTCGCGACTACATTAAGCTCTGCGGCATGCTGTCCGTTCCGTTTTTGGCCGTCGTCGCCATGGGCGATCTGGGCTCGGGTCTGGTCGTGCTGGTGTCGGGCGCCATTGTCATCTGCATGAGCGGTGCGCGCCGCGAATGGGTGCTGTCGACTTTGGCTCTGCTCGTGGGTTTGGTGGCGCTCGTCCTGGCGCTCGATTCGGTCTTCGATTCGCTGCTCGGTCACGATGTGCTCATTAAGCAGTACCAGATGAATCGTCTGACGGTCTTTATCGACCCCGACAACGCCGATTCGGACGATGCGTACAACCTGCAGCAGTCGTTGATCGCGGTCGGCTCGGGCGGTTTCTTTGGTAAGGGCTTGGGGCATGCGACGCAGTCGGCCGGGGGCTTTCTGCCCGAGTTCCATACCGACTTCGTCTTCGCCTTTTTGTCAGAGACGTTCGGCTTCTGCGGTTCCTTTTTGTTGCTGTGCCTGTACGTACTGCTCATCTTTTCGACGATTCGCGTCGCCTTTAAGTGCGAGTCTCTGTTTCTGCGCTTGTCATGTGTGGGTATTGTCGGCATGTGGGCATTCCAGACGTTCGAGAACATCGGCATGTGCATTGGCATGATGCCGATTACCGGTATTCCGCTGCCGTTCATTAGCTTTGGCTCGTCGTCGATGATGATCCAGTTGCTGACGGTGGGTATCGTACAATCCATATGGCGGCATCGTTCGGGCGCCGCGTAACCGCTGGAGGGGTTTGCCATGAAGATTCCCGTGGAAAAGCTGACCCGCGCTTTTAAAATGGGCGCGACCACCAAGAGGGATTCCGATACGCCGGTGCGCGTTTCGGTCTACCTGGATTCGACTGCCTCGCGTTTTTTGGTCGAGACGGTGCGCGATGCCTTTGTGCCGCAGACGACGTCGGGTATTGTGCGCGTTGAGCGCCTGGGTGAGGAGCGAATCGTCCCCAAGACCGATACCGACGTGGTACTGGTGCTTTCGTGCGGATCTGAGCGCCTTGAGAGTGCTGTACAGGAGCTCGTCATTGCCGGCGCGCCCGTGTGCGTGCTGGCCGAGTCCGCTGTCGAGGTGCCTTTTATCCAGGAGTCCACGCCCATGCTCGGCGTGGTAGCGGCCACCGATAAGACGTATCTGCTCGAGACACTCGCCCGCTGGATCCTGGACCGTACGGAAAAGGAGACGGCCTTTGCGGCGAACTTTGCCTTTATGCGCATCGCCGCCGCCAACCGCATCATCACCTCGTGCGCGCTTACCAATATGGCGACGGGCGCGCTGGTGTTTTTGCCGGGGGCCGATTATCCCGTTATGGCGCTGGCGCAGGTTGGCATGCTCTTTGAGCTTGCGGCTATCTTTGGGCGCGGCATTAAGCCCGAGCGCGGCTATGAGGTCGCGGGCGTGCTTGCCGGCGGCTTGGTAATGCGCGCCGTCACTCGCGCCCTGGTAAAGCAGACGCCGCATATCGGGTTTGCCGTCAAGGCGCTCTCCGCCGCCCTCGGCACCTATGGCATGGGCCGTGCGCTCGTGTCTCTCTACGAGCGCGATATCGACTACAGCCGTGCCAACGAGGTGGTTGCCGCCACGTTCTCGCGCGTCCGCGACCTGGTGACCACGGTTGCCGGCGCTACCCGTCCCATGAATCCTTTTGAGGATGCATCCGATCTCGCTGCTTAGGGGTTTCTTTTGCGCGTTCCATACCAAGACTGTTTTCATTTGATCGAGCCGCTGCTCGCGAAGGTCGAAAAGCCGAGTCGCTATATCGACCACGAGTGGGGTACGCTCTCCAAGGCCGATGCCGACTATCGTTGCTGCATGATTTACCCGGACGTGTACGAGGTCGGCCTGCCCAACCAGGGTATCGCCATCCTGTACAACATCCTTAACCAGGCCGAGGGCATCTCCTGTGAGCGCGGTTATGTGCCGTGGCCCGATATGGGCGATGCCATGCGCGAGGCCGGTATCCCGCTGCTGTCGCTCGAGGGCGCAGCGCCCGTGGCTTCGTTTGATATCGTCGGTATGCATGTGCCGCACGAGATGGCTGTGACGAACTTTCTCGAGGCGCTCGACCTCGCCGGCATTCCGCTGCTGGCGGCCGACCGCACCGAGGACGATCCCATCATCGTCGCCGGCGGACCTTCGGTTTATAACCCCGAGCCGTATGCGGCCTTCTTCGATGCCATCCTGATTGGCGAGGGTGAGGAGTCGCTGCTCGAGATCTGCCAGTTGCATCGCCGCCTGCGTGACGAGGGTGTCCCGCGCGCCCAGATTGTCGAGCGGCTCGCGAGTGTCTCCGGTACCTACGTGCCGTCGCTGTACGAGGTGCGCTATGACGAACCCTGCTCACCGCACGGCTACACCGTGCCGCGCGAGGGTAAGGACGTCCCGCCGGTGGTCTACAAGCGCGTCGTCGAGGACTTTGGCGCTACCAATCCATTGTCGCAGTCGTGCGTGCCCTATGCGCAGCTCGTTCACGATCGCCTGTCTATCGAGATCCTGCGCGGCTGCGCTCGCGGTTGCCGTTTTTGCCAGGCCGGCATGACGTATCGCCCGGTGCGCGAGCGCTCGGCAGACCAGATCGTGTCCTCGGTGATCCAGGGCCTGGAAAAGACCGGCTATGACGAGGTGTCGCTCACCTCGCTTTCGACCACCGACCACTCCTGCATCCGCGACGTGCTTGGCAGGCTCAACCGCCGCCTGGAAGATACGGGCATTCGCGTGTCCATTCCCTCGCAGCGCCTGGATTCGTTTGGCGTGGATATGGCCGAGTCGGTCGCCGGCGAAAAGAAGGGCGGCCTGACGTTTGCCCCCGAGGCCGGTAGCCAGCGCATGCGCGACATCATCAACAAGAACGTGACCGAGGAGGACGTGGACCGCGCGGCCAAGGCGGCCTTCGAGGCCGGCTGGAACCGCATGAAGCTCTACTTTATGATGGGTCTTCCCGGTGAGCGCGATGAGGATATCGTGGCCATCGCCAACCTGGCCGATCACGTGCTGGAGCTCGGCCGCTCCGTGGTACCCAAGGCGCGCCGCGGCTCCATCTCGGTGTCCATCTCGGTGTCGGTGTTTATTCCCAAGGCCGCCACGCCTTTCCAATGGTGCCCGCAGCTCGATTACGACGACGTCAAACGCCGCCAGAAGCTCCTCATTACGAGCGTTCGCAACCGTGCGGTCCGCGTGCACTACCACGATGCCGAGACCTCGCTTATCGAGGCGGCGCTGTCTCGTGCAGGCCGCGACATGACGCCGGTCATCATCGATGCCTGGCGTGCCGGTTCGCGTTTTGACGCCTGGGTGGAGCATTTCTCGCTCGATAACTGGAAGGAGGCCGCGGCCAAAAACGGCATCGACCTCAACGAGCTCGTGCACCTGCCCTACGAGCTGGACTGGCACCTGCCCTGGGAGCACGTGAGCCCCGGTTGCTCGCGCGGCTTCCTCGAGCGCGAATACCGCCGCTCGCTGGAGGGCGTCACGACTCCCGACTGCACCCGCACGTCGTGCACCGGCTGCGGAATCTGCCCCACGCTCCACGCCAAGAACGTATTGGTGGGTGATCGCGCATGAGTGAGCGCTTGACCGACAACCCCACGCTCTTTAGGCTGCGCGTTCGCTACGGCAAGCGCGACCGCCTTAAGTACCTGGGCCATTTGGAACTAATCCATACCATTGAGCGTATCGTGCGTCGCGCGGGCCTGCCCTATGCTGTGACGCAGGGCTTCTCTCCGCACATGCGCGTGGGTTTTTCCTCGGCGCTGCCCGTGGGCACGTCGTCGACCTGCGAGTGGTATGACCTGTTTATGACCGAGTTCGTCGCGCTCGACGAGGCCTTTGGGCGCCTGGCCGCGGCATCTCCGGCCGATCTGGCCCCCATCGAGGCCGCATACATCGACGTGCGCACGCCGGCGCTCACGGCCCAGCTCACGCGTCTGTCGTACCGCATTGACCTGCATCTGGACCCTGAGGCGCCGGTCGCTGTCGACGAGGTGCGTCGCGCAATCGACACGTTGCGTGCGGGCCACGGCATCGACTATGCGCGCGGCAAAAAGAGCAAGCGCCTGGACTTGGACCATACGCTCGTGGGCTACGAGCTTAAGGCAGGGGAGCGCCCGGACCATCTGGTGCTCATACTCGACACCCATGCCGACAACGAGGGCTCCATGCGTCCGGAAATTTTGCTTTCTGCTGCTGATGTTTTGTTGCAGGGCTTGACCCCGGGCGTCGATGCACCTATTGTTTCCACCGGTATGCAAGACCTCGTGACCATCTGCTCCTACGATGTCGAGCGTCAGAATCAAGCATGCGAAGACGACGAGGGCCGACTCGTCAGCCCCATACCTGTGCGAACTTGTGGATTTGCTCCACATACTCGTTGACGGGGGTATTATCGCCTGCTACTATATTCGGCTGTTGCACTAACTGATGCATGAAGGGCAAGTAAACATGTACGCAATCGTTAACACGGGCGGCAAGCAGTACAAGGTCGCCACCGACGATGTAATCACCGTCGAGAAGATCGAGGGCAATGAGGGCGACAAGGTCACCCTGCCGGTCATCTTCCTCAACGATGGTAAGAAGATCGTCACCGATCCCGACAAGCTGGCCAAGGCCAAGGTTACCGCTCAGATCGTTGAGCAGTTCAAGGGCGAGAAGCAGCTGGTCTTCAAGTTCCACAAGCGTAAGCGCTATCGTCGTCTGAAGGGTCACCGTCAGCAGCTCACCAAGCTGAAGATCGTGAAGGTTCAGGCTACCTCCCGCGCCAAGAAGGCTGTCAAGGCAGAGGCTGAGGCTGTTGCCGAGGCTCCCGTCGCCGAGTAGATTACACTCGTAACGAAAGAGTAGGTATACACAATGGCACACAAAAAAGGACTCGGTTCCTCCCGTAATGGCCGTGACTCCCGCGGTCAGCGCCTTGGCACGAAGCGCTTCGCCGGCCAGACGGTAACCACGGGCACGATTCTCGTCCGTCAGCATGGCACGCACATCCACCCGGGTGCGAACGTTGGCCGTGGCAAGGACGACACGCTGTTCGCGCTGGTCGACGGTACCGTTGAGTTCCACAAGGGTATCAAGCACAGGGTCAGCGTACGCCCGCTCGCGAACGCGTAATTCACCCTTCATAGAGCACATATGTGGGAGGCACTTGAGTTTTAGGATTCAAGGGTCTCCCTCTTTTTTGTAGGAGGCGATTCTGTTGTCACAGTTCACCGATATCAGCCGCATAAACGTTTGCGGTGGCGACGGCGGAGCCGGATGCATGTCGTTTAGGCGCGAGGCATTTGTCCCCAAGGGCGGCCCCGATGGCGGCGACGGCGGCCGTGGCGGCAATGTCCTCATCCAGGCCGATGCGCAGCTGTCTTCGCTGATCGATTACCGCTTTAAGCATCACTTCCGTGCCGAGCGCGGCACGCACGGCCAGGGCGCCCGTCGCAATGGCAAGAGCGGCGAGGACCTGATTTTGAAAGTTCCCATGGGCACCGTAGTCCGCGAGCTCGATCCCGAGACGCAGACCCCGATGTTCGAGATTGCCGACCTGGTGCACGATGGCGAGCGCGTTGTCGTGGCGCCCGGTGGGGCCGGCGGTCTGGGCAACACCCACTTTGTGACGTCGGTGCGCCGCGCGCCCGCGTTTGCCCAGCTGGGTGAGCCGGCCGAGGAGCACTGGATCGAGCTCGAGATGAAACTTATGGCCGATGCCGCGCTCGTGGGCTTTCCCTCGGTGGGCAAGTCCTCGCTCATCGCGCGTATGAGCGCCGCCCGTCCTAAGATCGCCGACTACCCGTTTACCACGCTCGTGCCCAATCTGGGCATGGTGCGTGCCGGCGAATATTCTTACGTCGTTGCCGACGTCCCCGGTCTCATCGAGGGTGCGAGTGAAGGCAAGGGCTTGGGTCACCAGTTCCTGCGCCATATTGAGCGCACTGCTTTGATCATGCACGTTGTCGATATGACGGGCGGTTTTGAGGATCGCGATCCGGTCGAGGACTATCGCATCATTAACCGTGAGCTCGAGCAGTATGGTGCCGAGCTCTCGGAGCGCCCGCAGATCGTCGTCGCCAACAAGTGCGATGCGCCGGGCACGGCCGACAAGATTGCCGACCTTAAGCGCGCGGCGCTCGACGACGGCCATATGTTTTTTGCCGTTTCTGCTGTGACGGGTGCCGGCCTCAACACCCTGATGCTTGCCGTGGGCGAGCAGGTGGCTAAGCTCCGCGCGGAGCTTGCGGTTTCCGATGAGCCGGTCGATTTGCGCGATGAGGAGTGGGAGCGTCGCCGTCTGCAGCGCGAGAAGCGCTTCCGCATTGTTGAGGAAGAGCCGGGTGCTTTCCGCGTGGTTGGTCGCGCGATCGAGCGCATGGTCATCCAAACCGACTGGGAAAACGAGGAAGCTGTCATCTACCTGCAGCATAAGTTTGCGCGCATGGGTGTCGACGACGCGCTCGAGAAGGCCGGCTGCCGTGCGGGCGACGAGGTTCGCATTTGCCAGCGCGCCTTTGACTTTGAGGGCGCCGAGGACTTCTCGGAGTTCGAGGACGAGCTCGAAGATGCTGGCGTTGAGGTTATTGACGTAGCGGCCGAGGGTGTGGACGTGGCTAATGTTACCGAGGGCTCCGAAGGCGCTACCCAAGTCGACGTTATTGAGACCCCGGAGGGCGAGTAAGCCATGTCGCTGCGCGGTGGAATCGGATTGCCAGAGCTGCCCATCAAGGATGGGCACGAGTTTCGGCTTGGCATTATGGGCGGCACCTTTGACCCGATTCATTACGGGCACTTGGTTACCGCCGAGCAGGCTCGCGAGTCGCTCGACTTGGACGCTGTGCTTTTTATGCCGGCCGGCTCTCCTGCCTTTAAGCTCGACAAACCGGTGACGCCTGCCGAGGACCGTTATGCCATGACGGTCCTCGCGACTGCCGCGAACCCGGCCTTTTTGGCAAGCCGCTTCGAGATCGATCGTGCCGGTGTCACCTATACAGCCGATACGCTGCGTGCCCTTCGCGAGTTTTACCCGCCACAGGTGAAGCTTTACTTTATTACGGGTGCCGATGCGATTATCGATATTGTGACCTGGCACAATGCTCACGAGATTGCCGAACTGGCAACCTTTATCGCTGCGACACGCCCCGGCTTTGACATCGATACGGCCCGGTCGAGGATTAAGGAATCGGGGCTGCCCTTCGATGTGCGCTATATTCAGATTCCGGCGCTGGCAATTAGCTCGACCAACATTCGCAAGCGGGTTGCCCGCGGCATGAGCGTGCGCTATCTTACGAGCGAGTCCGTGCTCGGCTATATCCGTAAACGCGGCCTGTATGCCGATCTTGGGCAAGACGATTTTGATTGACGGGGGGAAACGTTGTCGGTAGAAGATCAGTTTGAGGGCGACGAGCGTGCGCTCTTGACGCGTATCCACGAGTTGCTCGATGTGCGCATGAAGGATAAGCGTAAGCGCTACGTGCATTCGCTCGGGGTTGCCGAGACGGCGCTGCACCTAGCCGAGGTATACGGTGTCGACCGCTTTGATGCCGCTGCCGCCGGCCTGATCCATGACTGGGACAAAGTGCTCTCCGACGACGAGCTGGTCACGCGCGCTCTGCATTATGGCATTAAGATTGCCGGCTCTCCGTCTGCCGCGACGCCGCTTTTGCATGGCCCGGTTGCCGCCTATGAGCTTCCGCAGCTTTTTCCCGAGCTGTCGCCGGCGGTCTTTCAGGCTGTCGACCGTCACACCGTGGGCGCTTGCGACATGACGCCACTCGATATGGTGGTCTTTGTGGCCGATGCCATCGAACCCAACCGCCACGGCGATTATGCCCATGCGCTGCGCAAGATGGTGGGGAAGTCCTCGCTCGACGAGTTGTTCTTCTCCTGTTTTGCGCAGGGTCTGGTCTATGTGATCCAGTCCGGGCGCTATCTTTATCCCACGGCTATTACGATTTACAACCATTACGCCCAGCTGCGCTAGCTCGGGTGCGTCTAGAAAGAGGTATTCCATGGCCGATGAGACCATGACCGACGAGCAGATTCTTGAAAGTGTGGAGCACAAGAGTTTCGTGGCCACGTCCGACCGCACCGCCGCGACGCTCTCCGCCAGCGGTGTCGCCGCCGAGGATGTCGCCCGCGCTGCCGCGCAGGCCGCCTACGACAAGAAAGGCGAGGACGTTCAGGTGCTCGACCTGACTGAGCTTTCCGATGTGTGCGACTACTTTGTCCTTGCTACCGGCACCAACAACCGCCAGGTTGATTCCATCGTCGACGAGATTGAGGAGAAAGTCGCCGAGGCTTGCGGCGAGCACCCGTTTTCCATTGAGGGCCGCGAGCAGAAGACCTGGATGCTCATGGACTACGGTTCGGTTGTCGTCCACGTCTTCACTCCCGAGGCACGTGAGTTCTACCGCCTCGAAAAGCTCTGGGGTGACGCTCCCCAGCTCTCCCTGGACCTCCTCTAGTAGCTCATTTGGGCGGGGCTTCTCATTAGTTAATTTGGGACGGGGCTTTTTTAGCTACCCTCAAGTATTTCGCCGGGCAGTCGCGTTTTTCCGCAGCCGCCCGGCTTTCTTTTTGCCCAAAAGTAGCTAATTTGGGACGGGGCTTTTTTAGCTACTACCTACCGTTCGCCGAACATCGCGATTTATAGCTCCCAGTACGTTTTTTTCTACTCTGGCTCGGGTAACGTAATTGTCATCTGTAGAGGAGGGGATGCGTATGACTCGGACTGCGCGAGAAATCTCTGTATATGGTTTTTACCATGTCGTCCAAAAGGGATGTGCCGACCAACTCATATTTGAGGATGACGAAGATCGGCTCTATCTGATTCGGCTGATTGCTTCGAAATGCCAGAAGTTTAAAGTGGATGTCATCGCGTGGTGCCTTATGGATAACCATATTCATCTTCTGCTTGACGACGAGCATGTTCATCTGAGCGATTGCATGCATTCGATTACGACGGCGTATGCCATGTATTTCAACTCAAAGACAGGCAGGAAGGGGCCTGTTTTCCAGGATCGATTTAAGAGTGTGCCGATCCTCGATGATGATCAGCTGCTCAACTGCGTGAGATACATTCACGACAATCCCGCGAAGGCGAGGATTGGGACCGCTTCGCTGTATCGATGGAGCAGCTTTCGCGAGTATATGGGATATCCGGGTATCTGTAAAACGGATTGCGTTCTCGGGTTGCTTGGTGACTCTCAGAGATTTTTTGCCTTCAGCACCTCGGGTGAGCCCAATCGCTATTGCTTCCGTGACGGCGCTCATGTGAGCGACACAGATGCGCTGGAGTTTGCGCAGGCGCTTCTTAAGCCGTACGAGCCTCATCACCTTAAGGCTTTGCCAAAGGGGGCGCGCGATGCCTGCATTCGTACTTTGAAGAGCGAGGGCTTTTCGATTAAACAGATCGTCCGTCTTACGGGCATTGGACACTGCACCATACAAAAGGTCAAAGTCAAAAAATAGCTCATTTTGGACGAGGTCTGTGTTGTGACCGCGTCAGGTATGGGTTGGGTAGCTAATTTGAGACGGGGCTATTTTAGCTAACCCTACAAATCGGTTGAGTTTTATTCCGGCCCCGGGTGATTCGCTGCCAGCTGAAGGGTAGCTAAAAAAGCCCCGTCCCAAATTAGCTGCCCCGTACTACCCTGACAATCTAAAGTAGCTAAAAAAGCCCCGTCCCAAATTAGCTACTTAGTGGGAGGAGAAGCGTGATTGGCGGCCGAAGGATAGGGCGGTGTCGCCGAACTTGTCTCGGACTGCGTCGATGGCGACGGAGAGGTCACGGCGGTCGCTGGATTGGGCTCCGCGGTCGTCGACTTCGCAAAACAGGTCGGTCTGTATGCCGCCTTGATGATTGAAGTCACTCATGCCTATGCCGGCAAGGCGTACATGCATTCCTTCCTGCCAGATGTTGTCGAGCAACTCGATCGCTACCGCCACAAAGATGTTCTCGTCGTCGGTGGGATGGGGGAGTCGTCGCTGTGCCGAGCGACCGCTGCCGTACGAGTACTTAAGTTTGAGCGTCACCGTGGTGCCGGTAAGCCCCTGGCGGCGCAGGCGACGTCCGACGGATTCGCCCAATAGTGCAATCGCCGCTTCGATGTCCCCGCGCTCGGTCAAATCTTTCGCAAAGGTGCGCTCATTGCTTACCGACTTGACCTCACGCTCTTCATCGAGGCTCGTGACTTCGGAAACCTCGAGCCCCAACGCACGCTGGCGCATGCGCTCGCCGTTAACGCCAAAAATCGCAGACAGTGTGGATTCCGGTGCGCGCGACAGCTCGCCCAGCGTGTAAATCCGCATGCGGCGCAGCCGCTCCTCGGCCGAGCGCCCGATACCGCTCATGGCAGAAACAGGTAACGGCGCCAGAAAACGCTGCTCAGTTCCCGGGCGTACGACCGTAAGCCCAAACGGCTTGTCTCGCTCGCTTGCAATCTTGGCTACCGTTTTGTTGCAACCGACGCCGATGGAGCAGGTCACCCCCAGTGCCGCCACGCGATCGCTGATGCGTCGTACGACGAGCAGTGGGTCCTCGGGCGCAAAGCGGCCCGGCGTGATGTCGATAAAGGCCTCGTCGATGGACACGCGCTCAACGCGTGGTGTCTCGTCGGCAAGAATATTCATGACCTGTGCGCTGACCTCGTGGTAGCGATCGAAATGCCCGTGTGTCCAAATGGCCTGCGGACATAGGCGGCGTGCCTCGGCCGAGGGCATGGCGGAGTGCACGCCAAAGCGACGTGCCTCGTATGAGCAGGTGGAGACGACGCCGCGAGATTCGGCGTCTCCGCCCACGATAAGCGGCTTGCCGCGCCACTCGGGATGATCGAGCATCTCCACACTCGCAAAAAACGCATCGAGATCCATCAGACCCACCGCCGGACCCGTCCAGGGCGGCGGCGTGACGCCCGCAGTATCCTCATAACCGTATGTATGTTCGCATCTTTTCATGGCATGAGTATACCGCGCAGCTCATGTGGGGTGCGTGGATGTGCTTGCAAATCGCGAATTCTTGTCTAAGATATGGATTTGCCTTCGACTACACCGAAGAAGTTGGTCTCACGGACTTCACCTGCCCGCGTCGATGGCGTATTATGTTCAACTGTTTGTTTGTAGTTGCAGCCTAAAGCTGCTTGGTTGGAGGAGTTTCCTTTGGCAGTCAAGATTCGCCTTGCTCGTCACGGCGCTAAGAAGCGTCCGTACTACCGTGTCGTCGTCGCCGATTCCCGCGCCCCGCGTGACGGTCGTATCATCGAGGAGGTTGGCCGCTACAATCCGATGACCGCCCCCAAGACCATCAACCTCGATCTCGAGAAGATCGCTGACTGGCAGTCCAAGGGCGCTCAGCTCACCGACGCTGTCGCCGCCCTGGTCAAGGCCGCCAACGAGGGCGAGAAGACCGAGACCGTCGTCAAGAAGTCCAAGAAGCAGCTCGCCAAAGAGGCCGAGGCCGCTAAGGCTGCCGCTGAGGCCGCTGAGGCCGCTGAGGGCGCCGAGGAGTAAATCGTGCCTGAGGTTGACGCTGCACAGCTCGAGGGTGAGGCAATGCTCTCAGATCGCATCGCCGATCTCGTCGAATATCTCGTTGTTCAGATCGTCGACGACCCGGATTCCGTGAGCCTGGAAGTTATCGATGGCGACGATGCCTCAACTATTGAGGTTTCGGTTGCCGAGGATGACGTAGCTAAGGTCATTGGCCGTCGCGGCCGTACCATCAAGGCCATTCGCACGCTCGCCCGTGCACTGGCCGCTCGCCTCGACACTTCCGTCGAGGTAGAGGTTCTGGGCTAGGACCTTGAGGTCCCAGTACAAAAACATCGCCCGTGTGGTTAAGCCGCACGGAAGGAAGGGGGAGGTCCTCGCGCAGCCGCTGCGGGGGCTTCCTTCTGTATTGGAGCCGGGTATGCGCGTCGCCCTGACGCCACCGGCGCTCAAGCGTGACCGCTTTTGCACGGTTACATCCGTTACCGATACGGGCGATGGCGATCTGGTTTCGTTTGAGGGCATTGACGACTTGACGGCCGCCGAGGGCATCACGGGTTGTTTCGTTCTGGCGGACCGTGATGACTTTGAGCTCGATTCGCTTGACGCTGCCTATACCGACCTTATGGGTCGCGAGGTGGTTGACGAGCGCTTTGGGTCGCTCGGAACGATCGTTGAGATTATGTCGACGCCCGCCAACGACGTTTGGGTTGTCGAGGGTGATCGGTATGGCGAGGTGCTGATTCCCGTGATCGAGCAAGTTGTGCTCGATCTTCCCGATCGGGGAGCAATATCCGTCCACGTTATGGACGGCTTGATCGATATGGACGAGTAGGGAGGACAACATGCTGATCGAGACCCTTTCGGTCTTTCCCGAGATGTTTGAACCCGTCATGTCCACATCGATCTTGGGCCGTGCCCGCAAGGCCGGCCTTTTTGATTTTAAGGCGTATAACCTGCGCGACTGGACGCACGATCGCCATCGTACCGTCGATGACGAGCCGTACGGCGGCGGTCAGGGCATGCTCATGAAGGTAGAGCCTATTGCCGAGGCCATCGAGGCCATCAGCTCTGAGGGCCCCAAGCCCACCGTGGTGTTCTTTACGCCCTGCGGTGAGCCTTTTACACAGCATGTAGCCGAGCGCCTGCTCCAAAGCGAGCGCCTGCTGTTTGTGTGCAGCCGCTACGAGGGTGTCGATGAGCGCGCGTATGCCTATGCCGACGAGCGCCTGTCGATCGGCGACTATGTGCTCACGGGCGGCGAGCTGCCTGCTATGGTCGTTGCTGACGCCGTCGTGCGTCTGATTCCCGGCGCGCTTGGTGACGAGATGAGCAACGTTGACGAATCATTCTCGACCTCCGAGGACGGAGGCCTGCTCGAGTACGCGCAGTACACCCGTCCTGCCGAGTTTAACGGCGAGGGCGTGCCTCCCGTGCTTGTAAGTGGTGACCACGCCAAGGTTGACGCCTGGCGCCGCAAGAACGCCATCGAGCGCACCTGTCGCTGGCGTCCCGATCTGATCGAGACGGCGCGGCTTACGCCTAAGGAGCGTGCGTACGCGCAAGAGATTTTGGACGCTTCGTATTCGCAGAGCGAGGAGTGAGAATGGTTCCGTCGCAGCATTCCATACTAAAGGATGCGTTTGAGTGGGTCGTGGTCGTCGCGATTGCGCTCGTCGCCACCTTCTTGATTCGCTCGTTTGTGGTCGAGCCCTTTGTGGTGCCCACCGGTTCCATGGAGTCCACGATTGAGATTGGCGACCAGATCCTGGCGCAAAAGGTGACGCTTGAGCTCGGCCAGCCTGTCAAACAGGGCGATATTGTGGTGTTCCACAACCCCGATGGCACCTCTGAGCACGATGTGCTCGTCAAGCGGGTCATCGCTACGGCCGGCCAGACGGTCAACCTGCAGGACGGCAAGGTGGTCGTTGACGGCCAAGCGCTCGACGAGGACTATACGACGGGCATGAGCTGGCCACTGTCGGTCCAGGCGCCTGGTGCTCAGGTGAGCTATCCCTACACCGTCCCTGACGGGTGCGTGTGGGTGATGGGCGACAACCGCGAGAACTCAGCCGACTCACGCTACTTTGGTCCCGTCGATCGCTCTGATTTGATCGCTGTGGCGCTTGTGCGCTACTGGCCGCTCAACCGTCTGGGCGCTATCGACTAAAAACCGCTATAGTACAGTACCTAACCGTGTAATCGTTTCGACGAGGGGATATTAGAGGCATGAACGCTTCATCGCTTTCCTTCCAAGACATCATCCTGCGCCTCCAGCAGTACTGGGGCGAGCAGGGCTGCGTCATTATGCAGCCCTATGACTCCGAGGTCGGTGCCGGTACCTTCCATACCGCGACCACGCTGCGCTCGCTCGGTCCTGCCGAGTGGCGCACCTGCTATGCGCAGCCCTGCCGCCGTCCCGCCGACGGCCGCTACGGCGAGAACCCCAACCGCATGCAGCACTACTATCAGTTCCAGGTGCTCATCAAGCCCTCGCCGGTCAACGCCCAGGAGCTTTACCTGGGGTCTCTTGCCGCCATTGGCCTGGACCCCAACGACCATGACGTTCGTTTTGTCGAGGACGACTGGGAGAGCCCGACGCTCGGTGCCTGGGGCCTTGGCTGGGAGGTCTGGCTCAACGGCATGGAGGTCACGCAGTTTACGTACTTCCAGCAGGTGGGCGGCATCGAGGTCGACCCCGTGCCCGTCGAGATCACCTACGGCCTGGAGCGCATCGCCATGTACGCCCAGGGTGTCAACTCCGTCTATGACCTGGTGTGGAGCTATTTGCCCGACGGCACGCCCATGACCTACGGTGACGTGTTCCTGGAGAACGAGCGCGAGTTTAGCGCCTACAATTTTGAGGTCGCTAACGTCGAGATGATGCGTCAGAAGTTTGACGACTACGAGGCCGAGTGCCACTCCTGTCTGGAGCGCAAGCTGCCGCTGCCCGCATACGACTGCGTCATGAAGTGCAGCCATGCCTTCAACCTGCTCGATGCCCGCGGCGCCCTGTCCGCAGTCGAGCGCGCCAACTACATCCTGCGCGTCCGCGCCGTCGCCAAGGCGTGCTGCGAGGCCTATATGGCCGAGGTCGCCGGAGTTAACGAGAATGCCGACCAGGAAGGCGAGGTGGCGTAAGCCATGGCAGACGCTAAGGATTTCCTGTTTGAGATCGGTACGGAGGAAATGCCCTCCGCACCGCTGAACAATGCCGTCAAGCAGCTTGGCGATATGATCGCCAAGGGCCTCGACGAGGCCGGCCTGGCCCATGGCGAGGTCCGCGTGATCTCGAGCCCGCGTCGTCTGGCTGCGCTCGTGGCCAACGTCGCCACCGCGACCGATGAGGTCCACGAGGTCAAGCGCGGCCCTGCGGCAAACATTGCCTTCGATGCCGACGGCAACGCCACCAAGGCCGCCCAGGGCTTCGCCCGCAAGTGCGGTGTGGCTGCCGAGGACCTGATCCGTCGTGAGGATACCGACGGCCGCGAGTACGTGTTCGCCGAGAAGAACATTCCCTCCGCGCCGGCTACCCCTATTCTGACGGCCCTGTGCGAGAAGACGATCGCGGGCCTGCAGTGGCCCAACTACCGCAGTCAGCGCTGGGGCCACGAGCACGCTACGTTTGTGCGTCCGGTCCGTTGGATCTGCTGCCTTCTGGGCGAGGACGTTGTGCCCGTGACGTTTGCCGATGTGACGAGCGGCAATACCACGCGCGGACATCGCGTGCTGGGCGCCGGTGACCATGTTGTCGCCAGTCCTGCCGTCTACGAGCAGGTGCTCGAGGACGCCGGCGTGCTCTCTGCCGAGCGTCGTCGTGAGGCCATCCTTGCCGGTATTGCCGAGGTCGAGGCCGCTCGCCCTGGCTGCCATGTCGATACGCCCAAGAAGGTCTTCGAGGAGGTCATTAACCTCTGCGAGTGGCCGACGGTGCTCGTCGGTACCTTCGACGAGGAGTTCCTCAAGGTCCCGCACGAGATCATCTGCGAGTCCATGCTCACCAACCAGCGCTACTTCCCGATCTATGACGTCGAGGGCAAGCTCACGCGTGAGTTCGTGGTCGTCTCCAACAGCAAGCCCGAGAATGCCGAGCGTGTGATCGACGGCAACGAGCGCGTCGTGCGCGCCCGTCTGGACGATGCCAAGTTCTTCTACGAGGAGGACCTGAAGATCTCCCTCGACGAGTTCCGTGAGCGTCTGGCCAAGGTTGCCTTCCAGGAGAAGCTCGGCAGCGTGCTCGCCAAGTCCGAGCGCATTGAGCAGCTCGCGCTCGCTATTGCCCGCGAGGCCCATCTGGGCGCCCACCTCGCTGCCGATGCCGCTCGCGCCGCGCACCTGTGCAAGGCCGACCTGGTTTCCAACGCTGTCGTCGAGTTCACGAGCCAGCAGGGCGTGATGGGTGGCTATTACGCGACTGCGATGGGGGAGAACGACGAGGTCGCCCACGCCATTCGCGATCACTATCGTCCCCGCTTTGCCGGCGATGAGCTGCCCGAGGGCACCGCTGGCTGTATCGTGGCCTGTGCCGACAAGCTCGATACCATTGCCGGTATCTTTGCCATCGGTGAGCCCCCGACCGGCTCTTCTGACCCCTACGCGCTGCGTCGCGCCGCTATCGGCATTATCAACATCCTGCGCGATCGTCTGCCGATCGACCCCACGACGCTCATCGACTTTGCCCTTGAGCTCTATAGCGAGCAGGGCATCGAGTTCGACGCCGCCGAGGTCGCCCAGCAGGTCCGTGACTTCTTCCACGGCCGTCTGGTGAGCATGGCCCGCGACGAGAAGATTCCGGCGGATACCGTCGCCGCCGTCTCCGCGGTGCACATCATCGCTCCGTCCGTCTTCTTCGCCCGCTGCGCCGCGCTCGACGAGGCTCGTAAGAACGATGCCGAGACCTTCGACAACCTGGCTACTGCCTATGCCCGCGCCGCGCACATCTCCAAGCCCGAGCTGGGTATGGAGTATGATCGCAGTCTGATGGGTGAGGCCGAGCTCGCGCTCGCCGATGCCTCCGAGGCTGCTCAGACCGCTGTCGATGGCGCCCTTGCTGCCGAGGATTACCCGGCCGCATTTGCCGCCCTTGCCGCCCTGCGTGCCCCCATCGACCGCTTCTTCGACGAGGTTATGGTCATGGACAAGGACGAGCAGCTCCGCGATAATCGCCTTAAGCTGCTCAACCGCTTCGAGGCCGTTTTCTCTGGCATCGCCAACATCGGTGAGCTTGCCCGCAAAAAGTAAGCCAGCCTGCGCATAAGCGCAAAAGGAGCCCCGCATGGATTGCCCGGTCACCGCTCGTCCCACCGTTATCGTTATCTCCGACTCGCTCGGTGATACCGCTTGTGAGGTGGTGCTTGCGGCGTCCGGGCAATTTGATGAAGGGGCTTTTCGTCTCTTGCGCTTGCCCAAAGTGAACTCGGTGGAGCAGGTCAAGTCGTTTGTGGGCCCGCGCGTCGATGCGGACCATCGTGATATCGCCGTGTTCCACACTATCGTCGATCCGGCGCTTCGCGCCCGCGTGCTCGATTACCTGGGTATGCTGCATATTCGCTCTGTCGACCTGATCGGTCCGACCCTTGCCGTGCTGTCGTCGCTCATCGGTGTGCCGCCCAAGGGCGTTGCGGGCGTTATTCACAAAACGGATGACCGCTATTTCCACCGCATTGAGGCTATGGAGTATTTCGTTGAGCACGATGACGGGCGCGGTTGCGACGACCTTTCGGGGGCCGATATCGTGCTGCTGGGCGTGTCGCGTACGTCCAAAACGCCGCTGTCGATGTATTTGGCCTATCAGGGTTACAAGGTCGCAAACGTTCCGCTGGCGCACGGCATGGAGCCGCCGAAGTCGATTTACGAGGTCGACCCGATGCGCCTGTTCGGCCTGATTTCGACCGTTGACGTAATTTCTGAGATTCGCGACAGCCGCTTGGGCGATGACTACGCCCGCGCCGTCGCCGGCTCCTATGCCGAGCCCGAGAGTGTGCGCAGCGAGCTTGAGGAAGCCCGTGCCCTCATGAAGCGCCTAGGCTGCTTTGTGGTGCGTACCGACGGTAAGGCGATTGAGGAGAGTGCATCCGAGATCATCGGTCATTTGGAGGAAATCCAAGAAGCTCGAGCCCGTCGTGCCGCTCGCCGAGCCCAACAAAAGTAGCTAATTTGGGACGGGGCTTTTTTAGCTACCCCGGCTGAGGCCGCGAGCTTTTTGGCCGATTGCCGACGGGGTAGCTAAAAAAAGCCCCGTCCCAAATTAGCTACTTATGGTAAAGCGATTTAGCAAAGTTCTTTCAGTTAACCTGCAAGTCTCCTACACTGGTATCTTCATAAGGTAACCACCTTTATCTACCGTTTACCGTCAGTTTTACCACGTTTACCAAACCTCGCACCCTCTACGCAAGCACTTCCAATACCCGCCGTATAGTACCCTCACGGCTCGCATCCGGCGGGTCGATTCGTTACCACGGTCGTGCGCGACAGCGCATGGAAGGGGAGTATCGTGAGCGATTGCAAGAGGGTTTACCGTTTTGGAACCGACGCCCAGGGCACCTGTGTCACTGAGGGCGACAAGTCCATGAACTTCGTGCTTGGCGGCAAGGGTGCAAATCTTGCCGAGATGAGCCGCATCGGCCTGCCGGTTCCCGGTGGCTTTACCATTACCTGCCAAACCTGTGTCGAGTACTCCGGTGCCGGCAACGTGTGGCCCGAAGGCGCACTCGATGAGATCGTTGCCGCCGAGGCCGATCTCGAGGCCCGCTGCGGCAAGAAGCTTGGTGACGCATCCGACCCGCTGCTCGTGTCGGTTCGCTCGGGTGCTCCGTTCTCCATGCCCGGCATGATGGACACGGTCCTCAACTTGGGCCTTAACGACGACTCCGTTCTGGGCCTCATTGCCCAGACGCAAAACCCGCGTTTTGCCTGGGATAGCTACCGCCGCTTTATCCAGATGTTCTCCAACGTCGTTATGGGTGTCGATGCCGACTTGTTTGAGAACGCCCTGACCCAGGCTCGCTTGGTCGCCGGCGTTCGCGTCGATTCCGAGCTTTCGGCCGAGGATCTGCAGGAGCTCGTCGAGACCTTCAAGGGCATCTTCTCCGAGAACGTCGAGGCTGCCCTGTATCCCGAGCTCGAGGTTGTCGACGGCAAGCCCGTCTTCCCGCACGATCCGGAGCTCCAGCTGCGCCTTGCCATCCAGGCCGTCTTTGGCAGCTGGATGAACGAGCGCGCCTGCATCTACCGCAAACAGCATGGCATTTCCGACGAGCTCGGTACCGCCGTCAACGTCCAGGCCATGGCTTTTGGCAACAAAGGCGAGACCTCTGCGACCGGCGTCGCCTTTACGCGCAATCCGGCCGATGGCACCAAGGAGTTCTACGGTGACTTTTTGGTTAACGCCCAGGGTGAGGACGTCGTCGCCGGCATCCGCAACACTGAGCCCATCGCCGACCTCAAGACCACCCCGGGCCTCGAGTCCGCTGGTGAGGAGCTCGAGCGCGTTTTCCTGACGCTCGAGGATCATTACCGCGATATGTGCGATATCGAATTCACCATCGAGCAGGGTAAGCTCTGGATGCTCCAGACCCGCGTGGGCAAGCGTACCGCAACCGCCGCGCTGCGCATCGCCATCGAGATGGTCGAGGAGGGCCTCATCACCCGCGAGGAGGCCGTGAGTCGCATCGATCCGGCGCAGCTCGACCAGCTTCTGCATCCGCAGTTCGACTCCTCCAAGAAGTACGAGGCCCTGGCCTGCGGCCTTAACGCCAGCCCCGGCGCCGCCGTAGGCGAGGTCGTGTTCTCGAGCGACGATGCCGTCGCGCGCGCCAACGAGGGCCACAAGGTCATTCTGGTTCGCTGGGAGACCAACCCCGATGACTTGAAGGGCATGGTCGCTGCCGAGGGCATCCTTACCAGCCACGGCGGCAAGACGAGCCATGCCGCCGTTATCGCCCGCGGTATGGGTACGCCCTGCGTCTGCGGCGTTGAGCGCTTCCATATTGACGCCGCCGAGAAGGTCGTGCGCATCGAGGGCAGCGACCGCGTGCTTCACGAGGGCGACATCATCTCCATCGACGGCACTCAGGGCATTGTCGTCGATGGCGCCGTCGATCTGGTCTCCGCCGAGCTCACCGGCGATCTGGACACCATTCTGTCCTGGGCAGACGAGATTCGCCTGGACGAGACCGACGGTCACGCCAACCACGTGCGCGTCAACGCCGACAACCCCGAGGATGCCGCGCTCGCACTCGAGTTTGGCGCCGAGGCCATCGGCCTGTGCCGCACCGAGCACATGTTCCTGGGCGATCGCAAGAACATTATCCAGAGCTTTATCCTGTCCGACGACGAGGCCGTGAAGCAGCAGGCCCTGGCCGACCTGCTCAAGGTTCAGACCGAGGACTTTCTGGCGATGTTTAAGACCATGTCCGGTCGCGATGTGGTCGTTCGCCTGCTCGATCCGCCGCTGCATGAGTTCCTGGATAATCCTCGCGAGCTCGAGGTCGCCATCACCAAGAAGGAAGCCGCCGGCGCCGGCGAGGAAGAGCTTGCCACCCTGCGTGCCCGCCTGCGTCGAATCGACGGCATGGTTGAGTCCAACCCGATGCTCGGCTTGCGCGGTGTGCGCCTGTCCGTTGTCTTTGGCGATCTGCCGCTCATGCAGGTTCGCGCCGTCGCCACGGCTGCTGCCCGCCTTATCAAGGAGGGCGTCGACCCGCGCCCCGAGATCATGGTCCCGCTCGTTTCCATCACAGCCGAGCATGTCCAGACCCGCGAGGTCATCGAGCGCGTGATCGCCGAGGTATCCGCCGAGGAGGGCGTCGAGCTCAATATTCCCGTGGGCACGATGCTCGAGCTGCCGCGCGCCTGCATGGTCGCCGACGAGATCGCCCACCATGCCGACTTCTTCTGCTTTGGCACCAACGACCTCACCCAGACAACCTTCGGCTTCTCGCGCGACGACGCCGAGGCCAAGTTCATCCCGCTGTACATGCACAAGAAGATCCTGAAGGATAATCCCTTCGAGACCATCGACGCGGCGGTGCTCGAGCTGGTGCGTATGGCAGTCGAGAAGGGTCGCGCCGCCAACCCCGACATGCACTTTGGCGTGTGCGGCGAGCACGGCGGCGACCCCAAGTCCATCAAGGGCCTGTTCAACGTGGCCGATGTGGACTACGTGTCCTGCTCGCCCTATCGCGTGCCCCTCGCACGACTGGCTGCCGCCCAGGCCAAGCTCGATGCCAAGCGTTCCGCCTAGCGTTTAGTGTATAGACCCCTAGCGTAGCCCCCTTCATGCCGCCCGTCTCATTTGTGAGGCGGGCGGTTATCATGTGCGGGTTTTGTCTTTTTGTCTGCGAAAAAAATTGTTCTTGCAGCAGAAACCCGCGCGTGTATACTCGAATACGTTTGTTCAACTACGTGCCGGCCAAGGTGGTACGGCACCTCTAGAAGAGTAAGGAATTGCACATGGATTACATCCGCGCAATCGAGCGTCAGCAGATCCGCGAGGACATCCCGCAGGTCCGCGTTGCCGACAACGTCAAGGTTCACTACCGCATTAAGGAAGGCGACCGCGAGCGCATCCAGGTTTTCCAGGGTGACGTCATCCGCATGGCCGGCGCCGGTGCCCGTGAGACCTTCACCGTCCGCAAGATTTCCTTCGGTGTCGGTGTTGAGCGTACCTTCCCGCTTCACAGCCCCAAGATCGCCAAGCTCGAGGTCGTCCGTCATGGTCGCGTCCGTCGCGCCAAGCTGTACTACCTCCGCGACAAGGTGGGCAAGGCTGCTCGCATCCCCGAGAAGCGCTAAGAAGATCGCAGCGTCTGTCCACTCGTTTGGACACAAGGGTCACCTTCGGGTGGCCCTTCTTTTTATCTGATTTCCATGCAAGGAGGGCCTGGTATGGCCAATATGACGAGCTCGATTTCGGCATCGCAGGTTGCCGGCGAGCTGGCGAGTGCCACGTTCGAGGAGATTCCCGCCCTCGTGGAGCACTATCGCGAGGATCCGCGCCAGCAGGTGATCAAGGCTTGCGAACGCGCACTTAAGCGCCATGCCAAGGAACTTTCCGAGCGCGAGCGCGTCAACGGCATGTACGAGCTGATGCATGAGCTCGGCGGCGATGGCGTGGTCGTTGGTGTTGACGAGGTGGGGCGCGGCTCTGTCGCCGGCCCGTTGACGGTCTGCGCTGTCTGCCTTCCCATGGAGCCGCGCGTTTGGGGCATTAACGATTCCAAAAAGCTCACGCCTGCCCGTCGTGAGCTGCTCTCGGTGCAGATTGCCGAGGTGGCTACGGCCATTGGTTTTTGCCATATCGCGCCTGCGGACATCGATGAGATGGGCATGGCCCGCGCCATCCGCGCTGCCGTCGCGGGCGCGGTGGCCGATACGGGGCTCGAGCCCGATTGCGTGCTTATGGACGGCAACCCCTTGGGTGCCGTCCCTAACGAGCGCGATGTGGTGAAGGGCGATGCCAAAATCGCCTGCATCGCCGCTGCTTCCATTATGGCCAAGGTCACGCGTGACGAGATGATGGTCGAGTACGATGCCGAGTATCCCGAATATCATCTTGCTGAGTCAAAGGGCTATGCGAGCCCCGAGCACATTGAGGCTATTCGTAAACATGGCCTTTCTCCGTTGCATCGTGTGAGCTTCTGCGGAAATTTTTTGCAGACGGAGCGTCTTTTTTAAGGCAAATATGGAGACAGGGACTTCTGGGATTTTATAAACCAGCTGGTGGGGACCGCATGCAACGCAATTGTTGCATGCGGTCCCTTTTTTGTTTGTTTTTGGTTGGTCTTTGGTTTTCTTTTGGTACTTACCCGCAAGAAAGGCGGCCTCATGATCGGGTCAATATCGTGCGCGGGAAAGGAGACCCCATGTGCGCCGCAAGTGCAAAGAGCAAGACGCAACAGCTCAAAGAGCTTTGGGAGAGCGGGGAGATTGATTGCGCGTCGATTACGCCTGGGTTCATTAAGGGCCTCAGTCCTCGAGAACTGGGCATGCTGGGCGAGCTTATTGCAATCGATTACTTTCGCGAGCGCGGTTATGCCCTCTTGGAACAGGGCTACCGGTGTCCCGAGGGCGAGGCCGATCTGGTACTGCTTGATGAACTTGATGATGTCGTGGTGATGGCTGAGATCAAGACAAGGCGCGTCGCCCTAGATTGCAACACGCGGATCTTTCCCGAGGAGGCGGTGGACGCCCAAAAGCAGCGTCGCTACCGCCGTATCGCGAGTTGTTACCTTATGGATCACTATCCCCTTAAGGCGATTCGCTTCGACGCGGTGGGCGTTACTATCCGCGGCGGTCATATTGCGGAGATTGAGCATCAATACAACGCATTCGATTGGCAGGTATCGTGATGGCGTTTGACACCTTTGCCGTCCACGCTGCATGCATTCGTGGCGTCGAGGCGATTCCCGTCACGGTCGAGGTCTCGCTTGCCGGCGGTATTCCGGGTATCCAAATGCTTGGCATTCCAAGTATGGAGGTGATGGAGTCGCGTGGCCGCATACGCTGCGCAATGCGCTCGGCGGGATTTGAGATTCCACGAGCGGGCATTACCGTCAACTTGGCTCCGGGCGACATCCGTAAAACGGGCAGTGGTTTTGACCTGCCGATTGCCATCGCGGTACTGGCGGCCGATGGGCAGATTCCCCGCGACCATCTAGACCATTGCCTTATTGCCGGTGAGCTCGGGCTGGATGGTAGCGTGCTGCCCGTAAAAGGCGAGGTTGCGTTTCAGTTGTTGGCGCGTGATATGGGCCTGTCCTTTATTGCAGGAAGGTCGGATCAACATGTGCCGCTTGCCGGTGTGGACTGTGGCTTTATCGACCATCTGTCTCAGCTCGCCCGCGGTATGGGCGAGGCGGCTCGGCATTATCTGGATTCCGAGGGTGTCGAGGCGTCGTTTGAGCCAGAACTTGATTATGCCGATGTGCTGGGGCAGGAGGTTGCCAAGCGCGGCATTGCGCTCGCGGCGGCGGGGGAGCTCGGCCTGCTTATGATTGGCTCGCCGGGTTCGGGCAAGACCATGCTCGCACGCCGCATGACGGGTATCTTGCCCGAGCTTTCTCTCGAGGATCAGCAAGAGGCGCTGTGCATCCATTCGGTCTTGGGCGAGAACATCGATGGTTTGCTGGCGGGACACCGGCCGTTCCGTAGCCCCCACCACAGCATTTCGACTGCGGGCCTTATTGGCGGCGGACGGCCGGTGCACCCGGGCGAGATTAGCCTGGCGCACGGCGGCGTGCTCTTTTTAGACGAGCTTGCCGAGTTTCCCAACAGCGTGCTGCAGACACTCCGTCAGCCCATAGAGCGCGGCTACGTCAAGATCGTACGCGTCGATGGGGCTTTCACGTTTCCCTCGCGGTTCCAGCTGCTTGCCGCGAGCAATCCCTGTCCCTGCGGCTTTTTGGGCGATCGCGAGGTACCGTGCCGCTGCTCGGCTTCGATGGTTGAGCGCTATCGGTCTAAGCTACGTGGTCCCTTGGCCGATCGTATTGACCTTATGATTGACGTGACCCGACCCGACCCGCAGGTAATTATCGAGGGTGCCGAGGGTATGTCGTCAGCTGAACTACGTGACTATGTTGTGCGGGGTCGGGCATTTCGTGCCTGGCGTGAGTCCCGTTTGGACGATGCAGATGCCGAGGCCGAGGACGATGAGTCACGTTCCATCGACGGCGTCGTTTCGACCTTTGCGCTCGATGGGGCAGCGGAAAAGTGCGTGCTCGGCCTGTCGAGGCGCACGCATCTTACCGGTCGCGGCATCGTGCGCTTGGTGCGTATCGCGCGCACGATTGCCGATGTTGCCGAAAGTGAGCGGGTAACCCAAGACCACGTGCTCGAGGCGGCGATGTACCAGGGGAGGAGGGACCAGTAATGCCCGAGGAGACTTTTGAGCTGCATCCCGGTGATGCGTTGTATCCAGATACCGTTTTGGAGCTCTCTGATGTACCCCAGACGCTTTATGTGCGTGGCGACCCCGCCGCACTGTCGACGCCCGCGCTCTCCATCATCGGCGCTCGCAAGGCCTCGCCGTACGGCCTTGCCGTGGCAGAGCTGGCCGCGAAAGTTGCGGTCGAGGCGGGGGTGACGGTGGTCTCGGGCGGTGCGGTCGGCTGCGACCAGGCCTCGGGTTGGGCCGCGGTCAACGCTGGTGGCAGGCACGTCGTGGTGTTGGGTACGGGCGCCGACGTGGTTTACCCGCGCTCGAGTGCAGGGCTGATCGCGCGCACGATCGATACGGGCGGCGCGGTCGTGTCCATCTCGCCTTGGGGTATGGGGCCACGCAAGTTTGCCTTTCCGCGGCGTAACCGGGTGATTGCCGCGCTTTCGCAGGCGCTGTTCGTGTCGGAGGCCGGCATGCCCTCGGGCACGTTCTCGACAGCGGAGGCCGCCATGGACCTGGGGCGCGAACTGCTCGCGGTACCTGGCTCCATTTTGTCACCAGAGTCGCGTGGGACCAACTACCTCATCGCCAACGGGGCCTGCTGCATTGTTGACGAGGAGTCTATTGAGATGGCCATCTCGCGAATTTACGGCACCCTGCGCTATTCGCGTCCCGATGCGCCCGGTATCGCCGATCTGGACCCCACGCAGCAGGCCGTGATGCACGCGCTCATTGCCTCGCCGCTCAAGGTCGATGACATTGCCGCGCTCGTCTCCCTCGATGCCGTCGGCGTGCTCAAACTTCTGGGCTCACTCGAGCTCGAGGGACTCATCGAGCGCATGATGGATGGAAGGTATGCGCCCTCAAAGTTTGCGCTTCACGCTCAGACGCCCTTCGGTCACAATGGAAAGCGTGTCAATTAGAAAGGTGTTTGCAGATGCTGTTTGATCAAGTGACGGTTATCGGTGGCGGTCTGGCGGGATCGGAATGCGCGATTCAGCTGGCAGATCGCGGGTTTGCCGTAAAGCTGTGCGAGATGCGGCCGCTGGTGACCTCTCCTGCCCACCATACCGATCACTTGGCGGAGCTCGTCTGCTCCAATTCGTTTAAGTCGACCCGACCCGATTCCGCCGCCGGCCTGTTGAAGGCCGAACTCGAGCGTATGGGTTCGGTGCTGCTCGACTGCGCTCATCGCGCTGCCGTTCCCGCTGGTGGCGCCTTGGCGGTCGACCGTGTTAAATTCTCCGAGCTCGTCGAGGCCGAGGTTGCCGCCCGCTCCAATATCGAGGTCGTTCACGGCGAGGTCACCCAGATTCCCGAGGGCCATGTGGTTATCGCCGCGGGTCCCTTGTGCTCGCCGGCGTTGAGCGGGGAGGTCATGAAGCTCGTCGGTGGTGATTCCCTGGCGTTCTTTGACGCCGCGGCCCCGATTGTCGATGCCTCGACGCTCGATATGGATGTGCTGTTTTCGCAGTCGCGCTACGAGGAGCAGGGGAGTGGCGACTATCTCAATGCCCCGCTCAACAAGGAGGAGTACGAGGCCTTTATCGAGGCGCTTACCACGGCCGATCGCGTGGTGCTCAAGGACTTTGAGGGCGGGGACCTCTTCCAGGCTTGTCAGCCTGCCGAGGAGGTTGCGCGCACGGGCAAGGATGCCATCCGCTTTGGCGCTATGAAGCCCGTCGGGCTCACCGACCCGCGCACCGGTCGCCGTCCCTGGGCGGCGATTCAGCTGCGCGCCGAGAACAAGGAAAAGACCGCCTATAACCTGGTTGGTTTTCAGACCAACCTGACCTTCGGCGAGCAGAAGCGCGTTTTTCATATGGTTCCCGGTCTGGAGAATGCCGAGTTTTTCCGCTATGGCGTCATGCATCGCAATACCTTTGTCGATGCTCCCCATGTGCTCGATGGGACCTTCGCCGTGCCCGGCACGGGCGTGCGCCTTGCCGGACAGATTACCGGTACGGAGGGTTACATGGAAGCGGTCGCCACGGGTCTCCTCGCTGCGCTCAATACCTATGCCGAGGCTATCGAGGTTGCTCCTGTCGAGCTGCCGCGCGTGGGCGCTCTCGGCGCGCTCGTGGGCTATGCGACCGATCCTGCTACGGTCGGATATCAGCCCATGCATGTTAATTTTGGCCTGGTGCCTCCCCTCGAGGACGGTAAACGCCGCAGCAAACGTGATCGCTATCAGGCCTATACGGATCGCGCCCTTAAGGCCTTGGATTCCTATCTGGAATCGCGCTCCGACCTGTTTGGGGGCGATCGGTCATAGCCTTTGACCTGCACGATACCGTCGACTCGTTCATAGCCTATATTGCACGCGTCGAGGGGCTTTCTTCTAACACTGTTATCGCTTACGGCTCTCGTCTGGAGCGTTTTGCCGCTTGGTGCGAGCGTGGGGATATCGATGCACGCACGGCGGACGTACGTACCGTTCGCATGTATCTGGCGGAGCTGTCGCGCGAGCAGGTGGCGCCCAGGACGATTGCGGCGCACCTGTCTACCATTCGTTCGTTCTATCGATGGATGGCTGCCGAGGGTCTTATCGATGGAGACGCTGTCTCTGCGATTGCCTCGCCCAAGCTTCCACGCGATTTGCCCGGGGTGCTGACCACCCAGCAGGTTAAGGCACTGCTTGCAGCGCCAGACGTTTCAACGCCTGCGGGACTGCGCGATGCGGCGATGCTCGAATTGCTCTATGCATCTGGGGCTCGCATCTCTGAGCTTGCGGCACTCAATGTTGAGTCCATTGCTTGGTCCGAGCGAACGCTGCGGCTTTGGGGTAAGGGGAGCAAGGAGCGTATCGTGCCCCTGTATCGGCGTGCTCTCGATGTGACCCGTCGCTATATTGAGGAAGGAAGACCGGAGCTTCTTGCTCAGGCAAAGCGTGGCGACGGTACGAACGGTGTGCATCCGCTGTTTATCTCGGCACGCGGCAACCGTATGAGCGCCGCCATGCTTAGGCGACGGTTTCATATGTTGGCGACGCTTGCGGGTATCCCTTCCGATATCGCCCCGCATGCGATGCGCCATACTTTTGCGACCGATTTGCTCGAGGGCGGAGCGGACTTGCGCTCTGTCCAGGAGTTGCTGGGGCATGCAAGCTTGTCCACCACGCAGATTTATACGCATCTCACGCCCGATCGGCTCAAACGCGCCGTTACCCAAGCTCTTCCGCGCGGCGAGTAAGGCAGGAGAGGGGTTCTATCCAATCGATCGCGCGTCCGTGTGTGTGGTTTTGATTTCGGGTTGGCAGAAAGATGTAATCCTGCTATCATTCATCGGGTTGCTTCACGGCAACAGGTTTTTATCACGCACGCGCGGCTACTTCATACCGTGGTGCCCGGGCTTTGGTAGCACATGTCCGGGTTGGTTTTGGAGGATGACCCCGCGCGGAGGCAAACCACAGGAGGTTTAACATGGCTACCAAGATTAATATCCGCACCCTGCTCGAGGCCGGCTGCCACTTCGGTCACCAGACCCGTCGTTGGAACCCCAAGATGAAGCCGTTCATCTTCGGTGAGCGCAACGGCATCTACATCCTCGACCTCAAGCAGACCATTCTTGACGCCGACCAGGCTTACACCTTCGTCAAGAACGTTGCCAAGGGTGGCAACGTGCTGTTCGTCGGCACCAAGAAGCAGGCTCAGGAGGCCGTCAAGAACGCCGCTGAGCGCGCCAACATGCCTTACATCAACCAGCGTTGGCTCGGCGGCATGCTGACCAACTTCGTCACCATCCGCTCCCGCATCAACCGCATGGAGGAGCTCGAGGCCATGGTCGAGGACGGCCGCATGGCTGTTCTTCCCAAGAAGGAGCAGGCTGTTCTGGGTAAGGAGCTCGCTAAGCTCCAGACCAACCTCGGTGGCGCCCGCGACATGAAGGGTCTGCCCCAGGCTCTCTTCGTCATCGACACTAAGCGCGAGGAGAACGCCATCAAGGAGGCCCAGCGCCTGAACATCCCCGTCGTCGCTCTGATCGATACCAACTCCGATCCCGACGAGGTCGAGTACGGCATCCCCTGCAACGATGACGCCATCTCCGCTGTCACCCTTATGTGCGAGCTCATGGCCGACGCTTGCCTCGCCGGCTCCGGCAAGGAGCAGGTCTCCGAGGCCGAGATGGCCGCTGAGCCCAAGGCCGAGTAAATCAGTCCTAATTAAGTCTTTTTCATCTCTTTGAAAGGAACCACAATGGCCCAGATTACCGCCGCTATGGTCAAGCAGCTCCGCGAGATGACCGACTCCCCGATGATGGAGTGCAAGAAGGCTCTCGTCGAGGCTGACGGTGACATGGACGCCGCTGTTGACGTTCTGCGCAAGAACGGCCTCGCTAAGGCTGCCAAGAAGGCTGGCCGCGAGACCAACGAGGGCGCTGTCGCCGCGTTCGTCTCCGAGGATGGCAAGACCGGCGCTCTGCTCGAGCTCTCCTGCGAGACCGACTTCGTCGGCTCCAACGCCAAGTTCACCGGCTTTGCTTCCAAGGTCGCCGAGGTTGTCGCCACCACCGAGCCGGCCGATGTCGACGCTCTGCTCGAGAAGCCGATGGGCGAGGAGACCGTTTCCTCCGAGCTCACCGAGATGATTCACATCATGGGCGAGAACATGAAGATCTCCCGCTTCGCCGCCCGCAAGGCCGAGAACGGCGCTCTCGCTTCTTACATCCACATGGGTGGTAAGATCGGCGTCCTCGTCGAGTTTGCTTTCGAGAAGGCTGAGACCGCTCAGGCTGAGTCCTTCAAGACCTTTGCCCACGACGTTGCCCTTCAGGTTGCCGCTGTCGCTCCGATCTGCGCTACCCGCGATCAGGTTCCGGCCGAGACCGTCGAGCATGAGAAGCAGATTTACATGGCTCAGGCTGCCGAGTCCGGCAAGCCCGAGGCCATCCAGGAGAAGATGGCTGTTGGCCGTCTGGAGAAGTTCTACAAGCAGTCCGTGCTCACCGAGCAGGAGTTCATCAAGGACAGCTCCCTCACCATCAAGAAGTACGCCGAGCAGGTCTCCAAGGAGCTCGGCGATACCATTACCGTCGTTGCCTTCGACCGTCTGGTCCGTGGCGAGTAAATAAGCTCTTGTAGCTGGTAATGAGCAGGCTGTGGGTTTTACTCACAGCCTGCTTTTTCATGGCTCCAAGCAGAGCCTTTGCTATCATATTGAGAGTCTAATTAAAGGAGGATCGCTTTGTCCGACATCCGATATAAACGCGTGCTTCTGAAGCTTTCCGGCGAAGCACTGATGGGCGATGGCCACTATGGCATCGACCCCAAGGTTACCGACCATCTTGCCAAGCAGGTCAAGGAGCTGCTCGCCGTTGGCCATGAGGTCGGCATCGTTGTCGGCGGCGGCAATATTTTCCGCGGCATGGCTGGAGCTGCCGGCGGTATGGAGCGTGCTCAGGCCGATTACATGGGCATGCTTGCAACCGTTATGAACGCGCTCGCCCTGCAGGATGCCTTCGAGCATAACGATGTTCCTTGCCGCGTTATGAGCGCCATCCAGATGAACGAGATTTGCGAGCCCTATATTCGTCGCCGCGCCATCAATCACCTCTCCAAGGGCAATGTCGTTATCTTCGCAGCCGGCTCGGGCAATCCGTACTTTACGACTGACACCGCCGCGGCCCTTCGCGCCTGCGAGATCGGTGCGGAGATTCTGATTAAGGCCACCAAGGTCGACGGTATCTACGACAAGGATCCCGTCAAGTGCGCCGATGCCGTCCGCTTTGACAAGATCACCTATCACGAGGTGCTCGTCCGCGGCCTGCAGGTTATGGATTCCACGGCTACGGCCCTGTGCCAGGATAACCGTATGCCCATTTTGGTCCTCAACATCGATGGCGAGGACAACGTCAAGCGCGCGCTTTCGGGTGAGCCCGTCGGCACGCTCGTCTATCAGGAGGATTAAGCATGGCAGAGAACATCACCGCCCACATGGACAAGTCGCTCGAGTCCCTCAAGCATAACTTCTCCAAGGTCCGTACCGGCCGAGCCAACGCTAACATTCTGTCCGACATCACCGTCGATTATTACGGTGTTCCCACGCCGGTCACGCAGGTTGCCGCCGTAAAGACCCCCGAGGCCCACATGCTGCTCATCGAGCCGTGGGATAAGGCGCTTATCAACGCCATCGTCAAGGCCATCGGCGCTTCCGATCTGGGTATTACCCCCAACTCCGATGGCACCGTTGTTCGTCTTCCGTTCCCGGCTCCCACCGAGGAGCGCCGTCGCGAGCTCGTCAAGGAGTGCCGCGAGTACGCCGAGCAGGCCAAGGTGTCTATCCGTAACATCCGTCGCGACTTTAACAACAAGCTCGAGCGCGATGAGGAGCTCACCGAGGACGATGTCCGTCGCGAACAGGCCAAGGTGCAGAAGCATACCGACGAGTATGTCGCCAAGGTCGAGGAGCTTCTGAAGGAAAAAGAAGCCGAGGTCATGGAGATCTAAGGTGCAATACGACGAGAACAAACTGGTCGAGTACTTTGCCGACGCCCCTGCGGGCGTCGGTTTTTCCGACCTTGACCTCAATAACATTCCGCGCCATATCTCGTGCATCATGGACGGTAACGGTCGCTGGGCTACGGCGCGAGGTCTTGCCCGTACCGAGGGTCACAAGGCGGGTATCGTCTCCCTTCGTGAGATCATTACTGCCTGCGTGCGTCTGGGTGTCGACGTACTTTCCGCCTATGCGTTTTCAACCGAAAACTGGAACCGCCCGCAGCATGAGGTTAACGTCTTGATGCATCTGTTTGCCAAGACGTTTATCGATGAGCTGCCGCTTCTGAAGCGCGAAAACGTGCGTGTTGTCTTTTTGGGCGATATTTCCGCGCTGCCCAAGAAGACCCGCGACGTTTTTGAATGCGGTCTTGCCGAGTGCGCCGATCACACCGGTATGACGCTGGCGCTTGCCGTCAACTACGGCGCTCGTGCCGAGATTGCCCGTGCTGCCCGTCAGCTTGCGCTCGATGCCGCCGCCGGCAAGATCGATCCTGCTGCTATCGACGATGATATGGTTGCTTCGCACCTGTACACCGCCGGTCTTCCCGATCCCGAGCTGGTCATTCGCACCTCTGGTGAGCTTCGTCTTTCGAACTATCTGCTGTGGCAGGTGGCTTATTCCGAGTTCTATGTCACCGATACCTATTGGCCTGACTTTGATCGTTGGGGCCTTGTTGACGCCATTTTGGCCTATCAGGGCCGTGACCGTAGGTTTGGTGGACTGAGCAAGACCGAGGAGGCTTAATCGTGTCCGATCGTCCCAAGGCATCTGCTCCCAAGACGCCTGCGCGCAAAGCTGCCACTGCGGGAGCGCCTGCAGCGAAGAGCGGCACCGGTTCGTGGCTTGCGGGCTTTATTACCCGTGCCGCCGCCGGTATCGTCTACGCCGTCGTCTTTATCCTGTGCCTGGTTTTGGGTATCGTGCCCACCGCCATTTTTGTCTCTGTCATGAGCGGGCTTTGCTGCTTTGAGTTTTTCCGTATGACGAGGCTCGATGGCAAGGTCGCCAACGAGCACCTGGGCATTATTGCCGCCGTGCTCTTTCCGTTATCGGCGCTTGGCGATTCGCTTTTGCTGAACGCCCTGCTTTTTGCACTGATGCTCGCGGTGGGCATTTGGTATGTTTGGTCGCCGCGTACCCGCATCTCTGATGTGGCCGTGACGCTCATGGGTCCCATCTACACAGGCTTTATGCTGTCGGCTATTGTGCTGCTGCGCGATGCCGTGCCCGGTTTTGCCGGCGCCCTGCTTTCAGTGGGTGTTTGCGCGTCCCTTTGGGTCTCCGATTCGTTTGCCTACATCGTGGGCAGTCGTATCGGTAAACACAAGATGGTCCCCAAGATCTCTCCCAACAAGAGCTGGGAGGGCTTTGTTGGTGGCATCTTGGGCTCGGTTCTCATCTGGCTCATTTTGTGGGTGACGCATCTCTATAAGCTGAGCTTGCCCTATGCGCTGCTTTGTGGCGTGGTTGTGTCCATCCTGGGCGTTATCGGCGACCTTATCGAGTCGCGCATCAAGCGCGGTGTGGGCGTCAAGGATTCCGGTAACCTTATCCCGGGCCACGGCGGCATGCTCGATCGTAGCGATTCGCTTATCTTCGGCTGCATCACCGCGCAGCTGATGCTGATGATCGGAGGCGTGCTGTAATGTCCTTCCAGACGACGTATGGCTCCGATGGACGCCTTCGTGTTGCCATCCTGGGCTGTACGGGCTCTATCGGCACTCAGGCGCTCGATGTTTGCCGTCAGCATGCCGATCGTCTGCAGGTGACGGCGCTTTCCGTTAATTCCAGCACCTCCGAGCTCGTTGCAGCTGCCCGCGAGTTCTCGGTTCCGGCGGTTGCCGTGGCCGATGTCGCTCATGGCGATGACGCCGTGCTGCAGGAGTTGCCCGAGGGAACGGAGCTCGGCGTTGGTGCGCAAGCGGTTTGCGAGCTCGCGCGTCGCGACGATGTTGACTGCGTGCTTGTCGCTATTGTGGGCGCCGCTGGTCTCGAGGCAAGCCATGCTGCCTTGATCTCGAATAAGCGCCTTGCCCTTGCCAATAAGGAGTCGCTCGTTGTTGGCGGTGACCTGCTGATGCCGTTGGCTCAGCCCGGTCAGCTTATCCCGGTCGATTCCGAGCACTCTGCAATTTACCAGTGCTATCTGGGTGAGAATCCGCACGAGGCCCATTGTATTTGGCTTACCTGCTCGGGCGGTCCGTTCTTTGGCCGTTCGCGCGAGGAACTCGACCGTGTGACGCGCGCCGATGCCCTGGCGCACCCTACGTGGGCTATGGGTGCCAAGATCACGATTGACTCCGCTACCCTCATGAACAAGGGCCTGGAGCGTATCGAGGCGATGCACCTGTTCGGTTGCGACCTCGACTTTATCAACGTGGTCGTTCAGCGCCAGTCAAAGATTCATTCGATGGTCGAGTTTGCCGACGGCTCCGTGATGGCGCATCTCGGGGCATCTGACATGCGCATTCCCATCCAGTTTGCCTTCTCGTATCCCGAGCGCTGGGATACTCCGGCTCCGCGCATCAATTTCCGCGAGTTGGGTCAGCTTACCTTTGATGCGGCCAACATGGATACGTTCCGCTGCCTGGCGCTGGCCGAGCGTGCGGGCAAGACGGGCGGCACCATGCCGTGCGTGCTCAATGCCGCCAACGAGGTCGCCGTCGATGCCTTCTTGCATGATGGCTGCAGTTTTACCGATATCGATCGCATTGTGGAATCCTGTATGGATGCGCATGATGCGCAGACGGTCGATTCGTTTGAACAGCTTCGCGGTATTGATGCGTGGGCGCGTGAAAAGGCCGCGCAAGTGCTCGCCGCAACCCGTTTTTAACCCATAAGGATTGCTTTTTCGTTTTATGGAAACTGTTCTGAGCGTTCTCTCATCGGTCTTTTGGGGCCTGCTGATGCTTTCCGTCCTCGTGTTTTTGCACGAGGGCGGCCACTTTTTGGCGGCGCGTGCCTGCGGCGTCCGGGTGACTGAGTTCTTTTTGGGCCTGCCGTGTCGCTTTGATATCCACCATACGTCTCGTCGGATCGGCACCAAGTTTGGCGTGACCCCGCTGTTGCTGGGTGGGTATGCTGCCATCTGTGGCATGGATCCGACCGATGTTTCGTATGCCGATCGCGTGCTTGCCGCCATCTATCGCCACGGCCGTGTGACGGTGGCCGATCTTGCCGTCGAGCTTGAGCTGTCCGAGGAGGATGTGCTCGAGGCCTGTGCTTTGCTGCTGGGTTGGGGCTCCATAGCTCCTTGGTATGAAGAAGGGGAAAAGCCTTCGCCTGGTTACTATCCCACCAAGTACCAGACCCTGCCGCGTGACACGGCGGGTTATACCACCTTTGACGGCCGTCGGTTCGATCGCGAGCACGCGACTGCCGAGGGCGATGTATGGGAACTGCCGTGCGGCGAGGCCGAATTCCTTGCACGCGAGCGCTCGCACACCTATTTGGGTCAGGGCTTTGTCAAGCGTGCCTTTATGCTGCTTGCGGGCATTATCGTCAATATCCTGACGGGCTTTTTGCTCCTTATGAGCATCTATTCCATCGCGGGTGTCACGGTGCCGGTGGACACCAATGTGATCGGCCAGGTTGATGAAGGCTCGATTGCCTCCGCGGCGGGAATCGAGGATGGCGACGCGATTCTTTCGGTCGATGGAGTATCGTGCTCTACCTGGATGGACGTTTACGATGCCATTGGCAAGGCTGCCGGTAAGGACGATATCGCCATTGAGTACGAGCGTGACGGCAAGAAGCATTCGACCACGGTTGCGCTCAAAGAGGACGAACGCCTAGGTGTGTATGTCTCTACGCAGGTGGTTCGTTTAGACCCCATCACGTCGGCTCGCCTGTCGTTCTCCTATGTCGTGCAGACAGCGGAGGGCGTGATGCGCCTGCTCCAGCCGCAGCATACGATGGAGATTCTCGATCAGTCCTCTTCGATCGTGGGTATTAGCGTTATGTCCTCGCAAGCTGCTGCTGCCGGCCCTGCCACGTTCCTTTCGTTTGCCGCCCTCATTTCGTTCTCGCTTGGCTTTATGAACCTGCTGCCCATCCCGCCACTCGATGGCGGCAAGTTGGTCATCGAGATCATTCAAAAGATTGCGGGCCGCGAGCTTCCGCTCAAGGTCCAGACGATTGTGAGCTATGTGGGCATCGCGCTCTTTGCGCTGCTGTTTGTCTATATGCTTCGTTCCGACATCCTTCGATTTATTCTGTAGGGGAGTGTTTGGATTGTCTTTATCCCATCCTTTGCCTCGCGAGTTGACGCGCCCCGTGCATGTGGGCGGCGTGCAGATCGGTGGAGGCGCGCCGGTGGCGGTCCAATCCATGACCTGCACCGATACCGCTGATGCCCAGGCAACGCTTGCGCAAGTGTGCGCGTTGGCGCAGGCTGGCTGCGATATCGTGCGCGTGAGCGTGCCCACCGAGGCCGCGCTTGAGGGTTTCCGCACCATCTGTGCCGAGTCTCCGGTGCCGATCGTTGCCGATATCCACTTTAACCATAAGCTCGCCATTGGTGCCGTTGAGGCCGGTGCTGCCAAGCTGCGCATCAATCCCGGCAATATCGGCGATTGGGCCAAGGTTGACGCGGTAATCGATGCTGCGGGTGCCGCGGGCTGTGCGATTCGTATCGGCGTCAATGCTGGTTCGCTTGAGCAGGATATCGCTGAGCGCGATGACCTCGCGCAGCCCGAAAAGCTCGTGATGTCGAGCGAACGTTTCGTCAAGCATTTCGAAGACCGCGGCTTTACGAACATTGTGCTTTCGGCCAAGGCCCATAGCGTGCAAACGACGCTCGACACCTATCGTGCCCTGTCGCGTGAGATTCCCCACGTTCCGCTCCACCTGGGCGTAACCGAGGCGGGTACCAAGCTGCAGGGCACCATCAAGAGCTCGGTGGGCCTTGGCATCCTGCTGTCCGAGGGAATCGGTGACACCATGCGCGTTTCGCTCACGGCCGATCCGGTTGAGGAACCGCCGGTCGCCTGGGGAATTTTGCAGTCGCTGGGCCTGCGTCGCCGCGGCCCCGAGATTGTCTCGTGCCCCACGTGCGCCCGCTGTCAGGTTAACCTGATCGCAATCGCCGAGGAAGTAACCGAGCGGCTTAAGAACTGTGCCGCGCCGCTTTCGATTGCCGTCATGGGATGCGCCGTTAATGGCCCCGGTGAGGCTTCTGATGCCGACCTGGGCGTTGCTTGCGGACGTGGTCAGGGCCTGCTCTTTTCGCACGGCCAGATCATTGGTAAAGTAGCGGAGGACCAAATTGTCGACGCGCTTATGGCCGAGGTCGACAAGCTTATTGAGGAGAAATAAATGACCCGAGCAATGTATATGTCTAAGCTGTATGCTCCGACGCTCAAAGAGGATCCGGCCGACGCTGAGCTTGCGAGCCATCGCCTGCTGCTCCGTGCCGGTATGATCCGCAAGGAGGCCGCCGGTCTCTATTCCTATCTGCCGCTCGCGTGGCGCTCGATTCGCAAGATTGAGAACATCGTGCGCGACGAGATGGACGCCGCCGGCGCCCAGGAGCTCATGATGCCCATCATGGTCGATGCCGAGCTGTGGCGCGAGTCCGGCCGTATCGATGCCTATGGCAAGGAGCTCGTGCGCTTTGATGACCGCCACGGCCGCGAGTTCGTGCTCGGCCCCACGCACGAGGAGACCGTGACTGCCCTGGTGCGCAACGAGCTGCGTTCATACAAGCAACTGCCGGTGAATCTCTATCACATCCAGGACAAGTTCCGCGACGAGTTCCGTCCCCGCTTTGGCCTGATGCGCGGTCGCGAGTTCATCATGAAAGACGCCTACAGCTTTTCTGCCACGCAGGAGAGCCTGCAGGAGGAGTACGACAAGATGAAGCAGGCGTACGCCAATATCTGCGAGCGCTGCTACATCAAGGCCCTGCCCGTCGTCGCCGATTCCGGCGAGATCGGTGGCGATACCTCCGTCGAGTTCATGGCGCTGGCAGAGGCCGGCGAGGCTTCGCTGGTCTACTGCGACGATTGTGGCTTTGCTGCCGATGACGAGGCGGCAAGCACCAAGGTCGTTGTGACCGAGGGCCCCGGCGACGGCACACTCACCAAGGTCGAGACTCCGGGTATGGGCACCATCGAGGCCGTCGCCAAGTTCTTCGGCTTCCCCGAGAACGGTACGCGCAAGTCGCTGGCTCTCATCGACGCCGAGGGCAAGCCGGTTGTGGCCATCGTTCCGGGCGATCATGAGCTCAACGACTGCAAGGCCGAGCATGTCTTTGGCAAGGGCTATCGCATGATGACCGACGAGGAGCTCCAGTCCTACGGTCTGCATAAGGGCTTTATCGGACCGGTTAACCTGCCCGAGGGCATTCGTCTGGTCTGCGACGAGAGCCTGCGCGAGTCCAAGCAGTGGGCCTGCGGTGCCAACGAAGTCGACTATCACTTTACCGGTGCCTGCCCCGAGCGCGACTTTACCGTCGACGAGTGGGCCGACCTGGTTACCGTCGTTGCCGGCGACCCTTGCCCGCACTGCGGCAAGCCGCTCTCCGCTGCTCGCGGCATCGAGGTTTCCCAGGTCTTCCAGCTGGGCACCAAGTACTCCGAGGCCATGGGTGCCACCTTTATGGACGAGGACGGCAAGGAGAAGCCGCTTGTCATGGGTTGCTACGGCGTGGGCGTGTCCCGCTCGCTCGCTGCCGTCGTGGAGCAGCACAACGACGAGCACGGTATCGTTTGGCCGGTCTCTGTTGCCCCGTACGAGGTTGCGGTGATTCCGCTCGACCCCAAGAAGGAGGAGTGCGCTACCGTTTGCGAGCAAATCGTCGAGGGTCTGTGCGCCGAGGGTATCGAGGTTGTCGTTGACGACCGTGACGAGCGTCCCGGCTTTAAGTTTGCCGACAACGACCTTATGGGCTTCCCTTATCAGGTGGTGCTCGGCAAGCGCGGCCTTAAGAACGGCACCGTCGAGCTCAAGGATCGTGCCACGGGCGAGCGCGAGGATGTGGCGATCGATGAGATTGTCGCCAAGGTCGCTGAGCTTGTGAAAGCAGCCCGTCGTTAATCGAGCCCGCTGCGTTTAGTGCACTTGTTAAGCGGCCCTGCGTCTCTCGAGGTAGAGATGCAGGGCCGCTTTTGCGTCTAAGGGACATTTGTTGCTAAAAGGAAAACCCCGCAGCCCATGCGAGCTGCGGGGTTTTCCTTTGTGCCTCCGATGCGAAATAAATCGCTCAGATATTACTGATAATCGACGACGTCGATCCAGTTCTTAAGGAACTCATCGTTCACGTTGCGCTTACGAGCGAGCTCGGAAGCGGCGACGATGCTCGTCCACTGACGCACGACCTGCATGGGCATGTCGGCGCGATCGCAGTAGAGCTCCAGGTAGGCCTCGGCCTGGTCCTTGCTGTTGAGGGCAAAGAGCAGGTAGGTGGTGGCAACGTCGGCAGCAGGGGAGCCCTGGGTGGCGTGTGCCCAGTCGCAGACGTACAGCTGGCCGTCGTCGCCAACGATGACGTTGGAGGGGTTGAAGTCGCCGTGGCAGACCTTGAACTCCTTGGTCATGCCGTCCAGACGCTCCTGAAGGTTGTAGCGCGTGGTGGCATTGAGCTGATCGAGGCTGTCGATCATGCGGGCGAACTTGTCGCGCTGACGGTTGAGCAGCGGGGAGGTGTAGCCGTGGATCTCGATCTGGAGGTCGACGAACATCTCGAGGTACTCACCAAAGCGCTGGGGCTCGGCAGCCATCTTCTCGGCAAGGGTGGTGCCCGGAACCTTCTCGGTCACGAGCGCCCAGCCGTTGGCGTTCTCGAGCTGAGAAACCTCGAGAGCCTTGGGGCTGCGGATGCCGCACTCATTGATGCGGGCAAGATTCAAAGCCTCGTTGAACACGTCGGAGACGGGCTTGGTCTCGTTAAAGACCTTGACGATCTTGTCGCCCAGGTCGTAAACGACTTTGTTGCCGCGACGGACGAGCTCGGTCTTGGATTCGGGGAGCAGCATGATTGCATCCTTTCAACGATGCGATAGAAGCAGCGGCGGGGGCGTGCGTGCGCCCGTTCACCCCCGCCGAAATAACCGTGCTAAAAACTAGCAGACGGCGTAGTCCTGGGGCTCGCGGCCATAGTAGGCGTCCAGGTAGAGCTCCTTGATCTCGCTCATGAGCGGGTAGCGCGGGTTAGCGCCGGTGCACTGGTCGTTGAATGCCTGCTCGGTCATCTCGTCGAGGGTGTCGAGGAAGTACTGCTCGTCAACACCGTAGTCGGCGATGGTCTTCTTGACACCGATGAAGTCCTTGAGCTCCTCGAGCTTCGTGATGAAGTTCTCGAAGACCTCCTTGTCGTCCTTGCCCTCGATGCCGCAGTACTTGGCCATCTCGGCGTAGTTGTGCAGCGCGTTGGGGTAAGGATACTGGGAGAACGTGCCCATCTTGACGGGAGCCTCGGCGGCGTTGTAGCGCATGACGCGAGTCAGGATGATGGCGTTGGCGATGCCGTGGGGCAGGTGATGGAAGGCACCGAGCTTGTGGGCCATGGAGTGGTTGAGGCCCAGGAAGGCGTTGGCGAAGGCCATACCGGCCATGCAGGAGGCGTTGTGCATCTCCTCGCGGGCATGCGGGTCCTTGGCGCCGTTTTCGAAGCTGGAGGGCAGGTTCTCGAAGACGAGCTTGGCAGCGCGCTCGGAGAGGCCCTTGGTGTAGTCGGAGGCCATGATGGAGACATAGGACTCGATGGCGTGGGTCATGACGTCGATGCCGGAGGCGGCGGTCAGGCCGCGCGGGGCGGTCATGCAGTTGTCGGCGTCAACGATAGCCATGTTGGGGAGCAGCGCGTAGTCGGCGAGCGGCCACTTGATGCCGGTCTCCTTGTCGGTGATGATGGCGAACGGCGTGCACTCGGAACCGGTGCCCGAAGAGGTCGGGACGGCGACGAAGTAGGCCTTCTTGCCCATCTCGGGGAAGGTGAAGATACGCTTGCGGATGTCCATGAAGTCCATGGCCATGTCCTCAAACTTGCACTCGGGGTGCTCGTACATCATCCACATGATCTTGCCGGCGTCCATAGCGGAGCCACCGCCGACGGCGATGATGACGTCCGGCTCAAAGAGAGCCATCTGCTTGGCGCCGCGACGTGCGCACTGCAGCGACGGATCGGGCTCGACGTCGTAGAAGCAGTCGTGGGCGATGCCCATCTCGTCGAGCTTGGCCTCGATGGCGCGGGTGTTGCCATTCTTGAAGAGGAACTGGTCGGTGACGATAAAGGCGCGCTTCTTGCCCATGACGCTGCCCAGCTCGTCGAGAGCGACGGGCGTGGAACCCTTCTTGAAGTAGACCTTCTCGGGAGCGCGGAACCACAGCATGTTCTCACGGCGCTCGGCCACAGTCTTAACGTTGATCAAGTGCTTCACCCCAACGTTCTCGGAGACGGAGTTGCCGCCCCAGGAGCCGCAGCCCAGGGTCAGAGACGGCTTCATGCCAAAGTTGTACAGGTCACCGATGCCGCCGTGCGAGGACGGGGTGTTGATGACGATACGGCAGGCCTTCATGACATGCTCGAACAGGCTGATCTTCTCGGCCTGGGCGGGATGCACGTACAGAGAGGCGGTGTGGCCCGGGCCACCGGCGAGTACCAGGTGCTCGGCCTTGTCGACGGCCTCCTGGAAGTCCTTGGCGTGATACATGGCCAGGACAGGGGAGAGCTTCTCGTGGGAGAACTCCTCCTTGGCGGGGTCGGTGGAGGTGACCTCGGCAATCAGGATCTTGGTCTTGGCGGGAACCTCGATACCGGCGAGCTCGGCGATCTTGGCGGCAGCCATGCCGGGGATGCGGTGATCGAGAGCGCCGTTCTTGAACATGGCGCCGCGCAGGGCCTCCATCTCGGCACCCTGCTTGACGAAGTAGCAGCCGCGCTTCTGGAATTCGGCCTTAACCTGGTCATAGATGGTGTCGATGACGGTCACGGACTGCTCGGAGGCGCAGATCATGCCGTTGTCGAAGGTCTTGGAGTGGATGATGGAGTTGACGGCGAGCAGCACGTCGGCGGTGTCGTCGATGACGACCGGGGTGTTACCGGCGCCAACGCCCAGGGCGGGCTTGCCCGAGGAGTAGGCGGCCTTGACCATGCCCGGGCCACCGGTGGCGAGGATGATGTCGACATCGCGCATGACCATGTTGGTCAGCTCGATGGAGGGGACATCGACCCAGCCGATGATGCCCTCGGGGGCGCCGGCCTTGACGGCGGCGTCAAGCACGAGCTTGGCGGCGGCGATGGTGCACTTGGCGGCAGCCGGGTGCGGGGAGATGATGATGGCGTTGCGGGTCTTCAGGCTGATCAGCGTCTTGAAGATCGCGGTGGAGGTGGGGTTGGTCGTCGGGATGACGGCGCCCACGATGCCGATGGGCTCAGCGATCTTGGTGATGCCGTAGGCCTCGTCGCGCTCAATGACACCACAGGTCTTGGTGTTCTTGTAAGCGTTGTAGATGTACTCTGCGGCGTAGTGGTTCTTGATGACCTTGTCCTCAAGAACGCCGCGACCGGTCTCCTCGATGGCCATCTTCGCCAGCGGGATACGAGCCTTGTTGGCGGCCATGGCGGCCTCGTAGAAGATCTTGTCGACCTGCTCCTGCGTGTACGTAGCAAAAAGCGCCTGGGCCTCTCGCATCTGAGCGAGTTTAGCCTCAAGCGCCTCTACGTTGTCCACAATTGCGGGAGTAGTGTTTTCCGGTGACTTTTTCACCATTTGTGTCTCCTTGCGATCGGAGATTTACCCTACGTGTTGCATGATAGCAAGAAATTATTCGGCGAACGGTAAGATTCCCGTAAAAGGCACACTAAAACGCTTCAATCTACTGAAGCGTTTTAATTAAAAATATCAGCCTGGCATCGGCCCGCTCATTGGGGACAGACTTATATGAGTGCTTTCACTCATTTGGGACAGACATAGTTTTGCCATTTCGCTGTTCTGGACCTGTTATGGCGGTGCAGCTGCTCGATTATATTCATCTCAATCCTGTGAAAGGTTCGCTCGACTCACTCGAGGCGTACCGTTGGTCAAGCTTCAAGGCATATCAGCTGGGCTACGATCCCTTTGACATTTGTGATGCGGCCCCTATGCTCGATATTGTCGGAGGCTCCCGTTGCTATTGCGAGCATCTCAAGGAAGTTGCCGAGCGCATCTGGTCGGTGGAGGCTCTTCCACGCCGCCGGATCCCCGATGAGGAGGCCCTTTCCGTTGCGCGCGAAGTCCTGCCGAGCATAGATCCTACGCTGCTTAAGGCCCTGCCACGCCCCGAACGCGATGCCTGCCTGCTGAGGCTCCGGCAGGCACATCTCACGGTCAAGCAAATTGCCCGTATCACCGGTATCGGCGCTACAAGTGTGACCAAGGCCACTGCGGGCTGGAAGGAAGCTACGTGAGGCAGGGGCCGGAGCTAGTCGGGGCGCCGCAGACACGCATCATGTCTGTCCCCAATGAGTGAAAACACCCATGTAAGTCTGTCCCCAATGAGTGCAAAAAGGCGCCCTCCACAAGAGAGGACGCCTTTGGTAAGTTCTATGTGAACGCGAGGTCTTTGACCCGGAGAGTCCGAGGTACTTGTTGGTAAGACCTTATTTAGGAGCGCGCAACCTTGCCAGACTTAAGGCAGGTGGAGCAAACGTTCATCTTGCGACGGTGACCATCGACGACGACGTAGACGCGCTGGATGTTGGGGCGGAACTTACGGTTGGTGACGCGGTGAGAGTGGCTGATGGAGCGACCGGCAACGGGGTGCTTACCGCAAACTTCGCAAACTTTGGACATAACTGACCCTCCTTGGGCGACAAACGAACATGTCGCGTTAACAAACAAGCCTGAACTATAGCACAGAAGCAGCTCCCTGTGCGTAATCTACACAGAGATATTTCTCTTATGGCGATAGTGCCCACGCTACGGCCCTGGACGTAGATCCGATTTGCGTGTAGCAGAGGGGATTATGCCAGCTCGCATCGACGTTTTCAAGCTTGTCCCGCAAATATATATAGGTTTATGGAGCGTTGAGTCCGTTTGCGGATTGCTCCGTATTAATGCTCGCAATTAAGCTCGGGGTTGGCTACACTATCCCTTGACCATTAAAGGGGTACGAGATACCCACATGGATTTATATTGCTGCCATAGAGCAGTCCTTCCTGTGGGTGTCTGGTCCGCTTTGAGCGGTCGGGCATCTATTTTTTTTGACTGTATCAGCAGTCAAGACATGTGAGGAAGGAGATCGATGGGCACGACTTCCCCCAAGGCGGTCATCATGGACGAGACCGCCGTCAACCGAGCGATGACCCGCATCGCGCACGAGATTCTCGAGCGCAACGAGGGCTGTGAAGACCTCGCTCTGGTCGGCATCGTCACGCGCGGCGACCTTCTGGCAAAGAAGCTCGCCGAGGCGATCAAGGAGATCGAGGGTGTTGACGTTCCGCTCGGCAGCCTGGACATCAGCTTCTATCGCGATGACTATGCGACTAACTTCGCTCCCGCGATCCACGCTACCAACATTCCCTTCAGCGTCGACGGCAAGCGCGTCGTTTTGGTGGACGACATCCTGTACACGGGCCGCACCATCCGCGCCGCTCTGGACGCCGTTATGGACCTGGGCCGTCCGAGCCGCATCGAGCTGGCAGTTCTCGTTGACCGCGGTCACCGCGAGCTCCCTATCTCGCCGGACTTTGTCGGCAAGAACGTTCCCTCGTCGCACGAGGAGAACGTGCACCTATATATGAAGGAAGTCGACGGCCGTACCGCTGTCGAGATCAACGACGTCGCGCCGGGTTCCCACGTGGGCTCCGCGCCGCTGGGAGGTGAGTAGTACCGTGGCGTTCAATCATAAGCATCTGATCGACATTACCGAGTACTCCGAAGAGGACATCAAGCTCATCCTCGAGACCGCCAAGGCGTTCTCCGAGGTCAACGAGCGTGCCATCAAGAAGGTCCCCACGCTCAAGGGCAAGACCATCGTCAATATGTTCAACGAGCCCTCGACGCGTACCCGCAGCTCCTTCGAGCTCGCCGAGAAGCGTCTTTCGGCCGACAGTCTCAACTTTGGCGGCTCCTCGACCTCCACGGTCAAGGGCGAGAGCCTCGTCGATACCGTCGAGACGCTCAACGCCTACAAGATCGACTGCATCGTCGTGCGCGACAAACATGCCGGTGCTCCCTACATCGTCACGCAGAATTCGCCCGCGAGTGTTATCTGCGCCGGTGACGGTAAGCACAATCACCCCACGCAGGCTCTGCTCGACCTGTACACCATCTGGGAGCACAAGGGTGACTTCCACGGTCTGAAAGTCGCCGTCGTCGGCGACATCGCCCACTCCCGCGTCTGCGGCTCGCTGATCCCCGCGTTGAAGATCATGGGCTGCGAGACCTACGCCGTCGCCCCCGGCACGCTGCTGCCGCCGGCGCCCGAAGTTCTGGGCTGCGACCACGTGACGAGCGACCTCGATTCCGTCCTGCCCGAGCTGGACGTCGTCTACATGCTGCGCGTACAGCAGGAGCGCCTCGAGGGTGCCCCGTTCCCGACCATTCGCGAGTACCACAAGCTCTTCGGCTTGACCAAGGACCGTGAGAAGCTCATGAAGCCCGACGCGATCATTTGCCACCCGGGCCCCATCAACCGCGGCGTCGAGTTCGACTCCTATATGGCCGACCACCCGCAACGCTCCGTCATCCTGGAGCAGGTCTACGCCGGTATCTGCGTGCGTATGGCTATCCTGTATCTGCTGCTTGGAGGTGCCGATAATGGCCTTGCTTCTTAAGAATGCCCACGTCGTCGATCCGTCCGTCGAGCTTGACGGGGTCGTTGACGTCCTGATCGACGGCGACAAGATCGCCGAGGTCGGCGAGAACCTCGCCGTCGAGGGAGCCGAGGTCCGCGACCTTTCCGGTAAGTACCTTGTCCCTGGCCTGGTGGACATGCACGTTCACCTGCGCGAGCCCGGCTACGAGGTTAAAGAGGACATCGAGAGCGGCACCCGCGCAGCTGCCAAGGGCGGCTTCACTGGCGTGTGCGCCATGCCCAACACCGACCCCGTTACCGATAACGGTACCGTTGTTGAGTTCGTCAAGTCCCGCGCTGCCGAGGTCGGCCACTGCCGCGTCTATCCTTCTGGCGCCATGACCCGCGGTCTTAAGGGCGAGGCTATGTCCGAGATGGGCGATATGGTCGCCCACGGCGCCGTCGCCTTCACCGACGACGGTCGCGGCGTGCAGGGTGCAGGCATGCTCCGTCGCTGCATGGATTACGGCAAGATGTTCGGCAAGGTCTTCATGAGCCATTGCCAGGACGAGGACCTGGTCGGCCACGGCCAGATCAACGAGGGCAAGGTTTCGACTCGTCTGGCCCTCGAGGGCTGGCCGGCTGCCGGCGAGGAGCTCCAGATCGCCCGCGACATCGAGATCGCCAAACTGACCGGTGCCAAGCTGCACATCCAGCACATCTCCACCGCCCATGGCCTGGAGCTCGTGCGTGCCGGCAAGGCCGCTGGCGTTCAGGTTACCTGCGAGGCCACCCCGCATCACATGTTCCTGACCGAGAACGACCTGGACGAGACCTACAACACCTCGCTCAAGGTTAACCCGCCGCTGCGTACCGACGAGGATGCCGAGGCCATCCGCCAGGGTGTCATCGACGGCACCGTCGACGTCATCGTCACCGATCACGCTCCCCACACGCCGTGGGAGAAAGCCCGTGAGTTCGAGCTCGCGCCCTTTGGCATGATCGGCCTCGAGACCTCGCTGTCGCTCGTGCTCACCGAGCTGGTCAACACGGGCAAGATGGGTATGGGCCGCATGGTCGAGCTCATGGCTATTAAGCCGCGTGAGATCCTGGGCCTTGATCAGGTTCAGGTCAAGGCGGGCTCTGTTGCCGACCTGACCGTCTTCGACGCGTCTGTCACCTGGACGGTCGGCGAGGACGGTTACGAGTCGCGCGCCGAGAACTCCGGTTTTGCCGGCCGCACGCTCACCGGTCGTGCCACCGATGTGTTTGTCGGCGGTAAACAGACGCTTGCCGACGGCTGCATCTGCTAGCATAGCCTTATCGCTTTTGTGCGCGGTGCCCTTGCGGTGCCGCGCTTTCTGTTCGTTTGGTCCATGCAACTGCATGGGGGATTGGAGCGTCTATGCCCACACCTTCCACTGCACGCATGCACGACTTCGAGGTCGTCTCGAACCAGGAGATCGCCGACGGCATCTTCTCGCTCGTTATTTCGGCCCCCAAGCTTGCAAGTGCGCTCAAGCCCGGTCAGTTTGTGAACATCGCCGTGCCCGGCGATGCCTCTTCGCTGCTTCGCGTGCCCTTGAGCTTCTATCGCTCTGACGCCGAGGCCGGTACCGTCGAGCTGTGGTACGCCGTCGTGGGCGACGACACCCGTCGTCTGTCGCAGATGGGCCCCGGCTCCAAGTCCAACCTGTTGGGCCCTGGCGGCCGCGGCTGGCTGGTACCCGAGGGCACCAGGAAGGCGCTGCTCGTGGCGGGCGGCATCGGTGTTCCGCCCGTGCTGTGCCTCGCTGGCATGCTTGCCGAGCAGGGCGTGGCCGTTGACGTGTGCCTGGGTTTTGGCACCGCGTCCAAGGTCGTGGGCGTCGATGAGTTCCGCGCGCTGGGAGCCACGGTCAACGTGTGCACCGACGACGGCTCGTTGGGTACGCACGGCTTATGCACCGATCCTGCCGCTGAGCTGCTCGGCAAGGGCGGTTACGACTACGTCGCCAGCTGTGGTCCCGCCCCTATGATGAAGAAAGTCGCCGCCGCTGCCGCCGAGGCCGGCGCGTACTGCGAGGTGTCGCTCGAGCGTATGATGAGCTGCGGCTTTGGTGCCTGCAACACCTGCAATGTCGAGACGGTCGACGGTATGAAGGGTGCCTGCATGTGCGGCCCCGTGTTTGATGCTTCCAAGGTGGTGGTCTTCTAGTGGGTACCGTGAACATGTCCGTCGATTTCGGCGGCGTCAAGATGCAGAACCCCATCAACACCGCAGCCGGTACCTTTGGCTACGGTTGGCAGTTCCAGAACTTCTTTGATGTCTCCCAGCTGGGTGCCATCACCACCAAGGGTTGCGCTGCCGAGCCCTGGCCCGGCAATCCCGCACCCCGCATGGCCGAGATCCCCGGCGGCATGATCAATTCCGTGGGCCTGCAGAACCCCGGTGTGGCCGCTTTCGCCCGCGAGTCCGGTCCGTGGCTCGAGCAGCTCTCCAAGGACGGTTGCCAGGTCATCTGCCAGGTTGCCGGTCACTCCGTTGATGAGTTCGTGCGCGCGCTCGAGATGTATGTCGAGCTGTGCCCCTGGGCTGCCGGCTATGAGATCAACGTGAGCTGCCCCAACATTGCCGCCGGCGGTGCCGCCATGGGCTCCACGCCCGAGGGCGCCTCTTCCGTTATGGCTGCCTGCCGCAAGGTGACCGATAAGCCGCTGTTCGTTAAGATGGCTCCGGTCAACGTCGCCGAGATCGCCCGCGCCCTCGAGGCTGCCGGCGCCGACGGCCTTTCGGTCATCAACTCCATCCAGGGCATGGCCATTGACGTGCACACCCGCAAGTCCCGTGTGGCCAAGCCCAAGGGCGGCCTTTCGGGCCCGCTGTGCCACCACATCGCCGTGCGCATGGTCTGGGAGGTCGCCCAGGCCGTCGATATCCCCATCAACGGTGTCGGCGGTGTCATGACCGGCGAGGATGCGGCTGAGTTTATCCTGGCCGGCGCCACCTGCGTGTCGGTCGGCATGGCCAACTTCGTCGACCCGTGTGCTTCGCTTAAGATCGCGCACGAGCTCGAGGCCTGGGCGGAGTCCCAGGGCGTAAAGGACATCAACGAGCTGGTAGGTGCGTTCGAATGCTAGAGACCGATGCCCGCGACCGTGTTATCGTCGCCCTCGACTGCGACCGCGAGCGCGCACTCGAGCTCGCCCATGAGCTTTCGGGCCATGCCGTCTGGCTCAAGGTGGGCATGACGCTCTATTACGCCGAGGGTCCCGAGATCGTCAAGACGTTCAAGGATTTGGGCTTTAAGGTCTTCCTCGACCTCAAGTTCCATGACATTCCGCATCAGGTGCGCGGTGCCGCTCGCTCGGCCTCGCTTGCCGGTGCCGACCTGCTCTCGGTCCACGGCTTGGGTTCGGGCGCCATGCTCGCTGCCTGCCGCGAGGGTGCCGAGGAGGCGCGCGAGGACCGCGCCAAGCTTGTCGCCATCACCGTACTTACGAGCATGAATCAGGACGCGCTGGCGGAGATCGGCGTCGAGTCGCCCGTGGCCGAGGAGGCCGCTCGCCTGGCAAAGCTCGCTCAGGCCAACGGCATCGACGGTATCGTGTGCTCGCCGATGGAGGCTCACGACATGCGTGAGCTGCTCGGCCCCGACGCGCTGATCGTGACTCCGGGTGTGCGTCCGGTGGGTGCCGCCCTGGGCGATCAATCCCGTGTGGCGACACCTTCCCAGGCTATCGAGCGCGGTGCGAGCCACATCGTGGTGGGCCGTCCTATTACCGGCTCCGACGATCCGGTTGCGGCCTTTGACGCCATCGTCGCCGAGCTGGTCGAAAACGTCGCGTAAAAGATTCCCTCAAGTCACCACTTTTGGGTCTTATTAGCACAAATTAGCCCTTGTGCCTGCGAAAACTTTCCCATCCTTTGTGTGGAATCACAGGTCAGGGGCTCAACTTTGACCTCCGTATATTGCACTTTTCGCAGGTATCGTCTAACCTATGGAGCCGTCGATTGGGCATTTAGTGCGTTTGACGTGCTAAAATGTCAATTATTGCATCAGATATAACCCAACTATTTGGAGGTTCGAATGGCACTCCCTCAGCTTACCGACGAGCAGCGTAAGCAGGCTCTTGAGAAGGCTGCCGCCGCACGTCACGCCCGCGCTGAGCTTCGCGAGCAGATCAAGAAGGGCGAGAAGTCTCTCGAGTCCGTGCTCAACTCCGATGACCCCATCGCTTCCCGCATGAAGGTTTCCACCCTCATCGAGTCTCTGCCCGGTTATGGCAAGGCCAAGGCCGCCAAGATCATGGAGGAGCTCGGCATCTCCGCTACCCGTCGCGTCCAGGGCCTCGGCGTCCGTCAGCGCGAGCAGCTCCTCGAGCAGCTGACCAAATAAGTGAGCGCTCAGGATTCAAAGCTCTTTGTGATTTCTGGACCGTCAGGTGCAGGTAAGGGCACGCTCGTCACTCGTGTGCGCGAGCGCCGCTCGAACCTGGGCCTGACGGTTTCGGCTACCACGCGAGCGCCACGTAAAGGTGAGGTCGACGGCGTCAACTACTTTTTCCTGACGCGCGAGGAGTTCGACCGCCGCGTGGCAAACGGTGAGTTTGTTGAATGGGCCGAGGTCCACGGTAACTGCTACGGTACGTTGGTGAGCGAGGTCGCATCCAAGCTCGCCTCTGGCTCGTCTCTGATTTTGGAGATTGATGTCCAGGGTGCCCTGCAGGTCAAGGAGCGTTTCCCCGAGGCCGTGTTGATCTTTATCAAGCCGCCTTCGCTTGAGGTGTTACGCGATCGCCTGGTCGGTCGCGGTACCGAGACGCCCGAGACGATCGAGCTGCGTATGGCAAACGCCGCCGATGAACTTGCCCTTGCCGACCGCTACGACGACGTCGTGGTGAATGACGATCTCGACCGCGCGACCGATGAGCTCGTTCGCGTTCTCGATATGCATGAAAGGATCTGAGGTCCGTGTCCGTTGTAAAGCCTTGTATTGACGATCTTCTGGAGAAGACCGATCACAACCGCTTCCTGCTCGCCTCGCTTGCCTCCAAGCGCGCCTGCGACATTAACAGCATGCTGCGCGGCCAGCACAACCGCGTGCTTGCCGTTCAGGATGTCGATGACATTACCATTGGCCTCTCCGGCGCCGATACCATCTCGATGGCTATGGACGAGATTGTCGACGGCGATATCTCCTATGACGAGGCTCGTTACAAGAAGGCGCTCGGCCATAAGGTTGCTGAAGCCTAAATGGCAGCTCGCGTCTGCCTGGTCCACTATCACGAGGTTGGACTGAAGGGCAAGAACCGCGCACATTTTGAGCATATCCTCATGGATAACATCAAGGCGGCCTTGGCCGCCTTTTCCGTGAATGCCGTGTCTCGAATTTCCGGTTATATCCTCGTGACCTTTAACGAGCATCAGGCCGACGAGGCGGCGCGTGTCATTCGCACCGTCCCCGGCGTTGCCCGCGTGTCCCTGGCATATCACACCAACCGCGACCCGCAGGAGTACTGCGCCGCCGCCGTGAAGGCGCTGCGCGAGTTTGGTCCCTTCGATTCGTTTAAGGTGCATGCCAAACGCTCTAACACCGACTACGAGCTCACCTCGATTGATATCAATCGTCAGGTTGGCGAGGTGCTGTGCGAGGCCTTCCCCGATAAAAAGGTCCAGATGCACGACCCCGACGCGATGGTGCACGTACTGGTGGTCCAGGGTAGCGTTTACGTGTATGCGCGCTCCGAGCGCGGCGTGGGCGGTCTGCCGGTGGGTTCCGCCGGCAAGGTTGTGACGCTTCTGTCGTCGGGCATCGATTCTCCGGTGGCGACCTGGATGCTCGCGCGTCGCGGCGCGGTGTGCGTGCCGGTACATTTCTCCGGTCGTCCGCAGACACCCGATACGAGCGAGTATTTGGTGCAGGACATTATCCGTGCGCTTGCGCCGGGCGTCCAGATCGGCCGCCTGTACGTGGTGCCGTTTGGCGATTGCCAGCGTGAGATTTCCGTCACCTGCCCCAGCAACCTGCGCGTGATCATGTATCGCCGCATTATGTATTCGGTTGCCGAGCGTATTGCGCATATCGAGGGCGCCAAGGCTGTCGTGACCGGTGAATCGCTCGGTCAGGTTGCCTCCCAGACGCTCGAGAACATTATGGCCGTCAACGAGGCCGTCAAGATCCCCGTGTTCCGCCCGCTGATCGGTTCGGACAAGCAGGAGATCATCGCGCGTGCCGAGGAAATCGGTACCTTCGATATCTCGACCGAGGCTGCTCCCGATTGCTGCACGCTCTTTATGCCGCGCCGCCCCGAGACGCACGCAAAACTCGATGCCGTGCATGAGGCGTGGGAGCTGTTCGATCACGAGGAGATGATTGAGCGCTTGCTCAAACAGACCGAGTACATCGACTTCGAGAGCAACACGTACAAGGCCCCTAAGACTTTAAAACGTAAACATCCTCAGCTTGCTCCACGTGAGATTTACCAAGATCACGAATAATGTTGTGTATAGACCGGCGGTGCATTTGCATCGTCGGTCTTAATCTACCTGGGCATTAGGCGATAAACGGTTCATTTGTCGACTTGTATCTGAATAAATGGACACTATCCTGCAAGGTTTTGGTCAGCTTTTGGTTTGACTTCGATAACCGGTGTGGGCGTGCGGAGGCTACGGCGCTCGTTTCCTGACACGATGGTGTTGGGAGGTGTTTGCTATGGCGCAACGCGAGCAACACGAACGGGTTAAACGGATGGACCGCTGGGCAGAAAAGCTGCTCGGCCATAAGGCGATGGTCGTGGCGATTCTGATTGTCATTGCCGCCGCGAGCGGCTTGGCGATGGCAAGTTTTGGTAGCCGCTCCAGCGGCGTGTCGTTTGAGCGTAGTGATGAGGCGGGCGCCTCGGATGTGCGCGGGGCCGGGGATGGGTTACCTGATGATGCCGATGAGTCGTCTGCCAAGAGTTCTTCTGCTGCTGAGGTGTACGTCGATGTCGATGGCGCCGTTGCGAGGCCTGGCGTGTACCGGCTCAAAGACGGAGCGCGGGTGTCCCAAGCGATCGATGCCGCCGGAGGGCTTACGGCTGAGGCGGATGTGACAGGGCTTAATCGTGCGTCCAAGATCACAGATGGTCAAAAGATCTATGTTCCGATGGTGGGGGAGCAACAAGCGGCTGCGGCGGTCGGCGGGGTCGAAAGCGGTGCTGCCATGACTGCTGGTGCGGGGTCTTCGTCGGGGCTTGTGAATATCAATACGGCAAGTGCGGCGGAACTGCAGACGCTTTCGGGCATCGGGCCTTCTATGGCCCAGTCGATTATCGATGAGCGGACTCAAAACGGGGCCTTTGCCTCGGTCGATGACCTCATGCGCGTATCGGGGATCGGTGAGAAAAAGCTCGCCAAAATTAAAGATTGCATCTGCGTATGAGTGTGTCCGAGCGCGAGCATGTGATGCCGCCGCGGCCCCTGATGCCGTGGACGATGGCCCTTTGTTCTGGCTTGTGTGCGAGCTGCGGCCTGGTACTTAACGTGGCAGCCGATTTGCTGCTGGGAGAGCGGGCAGCGCCCGTCACATTGCTTATGGCCATTCCCGTTGCGTCTGCCGCGTGCATCGTATTGGCTCGGTTTTGTATGCGTCTTGTGCGGTGGAGGCGATGGCTGTATGCCGCGGCCCTCGGCCTCCTGGCGGGAGCGGTCGTGTCCGCGGGTTGGGCGATAGGGGCGCTGCGTGCTTCGACGGCACTGGATAATCGAGCTGCGAGCAGTCTTGAGTTTGTTGTACAGGGCGACCCATCCATCAATGACGGGACGTACTCCTATACCTGTGATTCATATGCGGGTGGAAAGCGCTTGGGCGAGATACGGCTGTCGTGTGATCGTGAGCTCGGCGCCGGTTCGCATGTGCAAGCTATCGGTCGAATGTCGCGTTTTGAGAATGATGCGTATGGGCGCTCACGCGTGCTTCGGGGCGAGCTTCGAAAAGTTAAGGTCATCCGGTTGGTATCGGTTGACGAGGGCTTTCCGGGGCCGTTGCCCTGGCTGCGAAACGAGCTCCTTGCCACTATCGCGCCCGAGACCGATCCGGCGCGCTCGCTCATTGCCGGCGTTGTCTGCGGACGCTCCTCCGAGCTGCGTGCTCAGCCGGCGGGCGATTTGTTTTCGGTAACGGGCACCGCACATCTTATCGCCGTCTCGGGCAGCCATCTTGCCATCGTTGGGTTTGTGATTGAGAGCGCCCTGCAAAAGACTCGCCTCTCTCGTGGGCTGCAGAGGGGGCTGTTGGTGCTGGCCCTCGCTGCCTATGCCGTCTTTACGGGCGCTTCGCCCTCGGCCGTGCGCGCGTGCTGTATGGTGGCGGTGACGCTTGTCGTCAACGGCGCCGGACGTCGTCGGCATGGCCTTTCGGCTCTATTTTTGACCATGACAATCTTTATGTTGCTGCGGCCGACAGTATTGTTCGAGATGGGTTTTCAGCTATCGTGCGCCAGTGTTTTTGCCATCCTTTGTTTTTGCCCCTACGCTACCTACGCCTTGGGCGAGCTGGGCGTGCCATCGGGGGTTGCCAGTATTTTGTCCGTCACGCTGTGCTCGCAGCTCGCGACACTTCCCGTAACCATTCCCGCATTTGGGATGTTTTCGCTCATTGCCCCGCTTGCCAATGCCGTGATCGGTCCGGTGATAAGCGTGCTGCTCGCATCTTCGGTTGTGCTGGTGCCTTGCTCGCTTGTGCCGCTCTTGCGGCACGGGGCGCTTGTGGTGCCCATGGCTATCGCTCGCTGTGCCCTGTTCTTTGAGCAGCTCTTTGCTGCCGTTCCGGGCGCATCCGTAAGCGTGCCGCCCGATACGCCCTTGGTATACGTGGTGCCTTTTTCGCTGGTGGTCCTCTTGGTCTTGTGGCCACGCCCCAGCGCGCGGCCCATGGCAGTGGGGCTGCTGTGTTTGATGCTTGCGGCGGGCGTTCCGTATGTCTATTGGGATCGATGTGCGCCGCCTTCGGTGACAGTCCTTGATGTTGGCCAGGCCGATGCGATTCTGGTTCGTCAGGGTGGCGCCGTGGCGCTCGTCGACTGTGGGCTCGACGCGCGCGTGGTGTCGGCGTTGGTTCGCAATAACGTCCACCATATCGACGCCGTCTTCGTGACGCATTGGGATGAAGACCATTGGGGCGGTCTTCCCGACGTACTCGATCGGTTTTCGGTGGGAACCATTGCGGTTGCGGCGGATGCGCTGGGCAGCGCGCCTGCTGAGGTCCTGAATCGCCCAAGCGTCACGTATCGGCAGGTGGCTCGCGGAGACACAGTCGATATCGGCGCATTTCGGGCTCGTGTGATGTGGCCGTTTGATACGGTTGACGGTGAGGGCAATGAGGACTCGCTTGTCTTGCTGCTCTCCTATGCTCAGGAAGGCAAAAGCCTGCGTATGCTCCTCACTGGTGATGCCGAGCTCGATCAGGAGCGCGAGTTTGTACAGGAGGTGGGTGATATCGATGTGCTCAAGCTGGGCCATCACGGCTCAAAAGATTCTGTCGATACAGACCTGCTGGAAACCCTTAAGCCCGAGCTCTCTATTGCGAGCGCGGGCGAGGGCAACCGCTACGGCCATCCATCCGATGCCTGCATCGATGCCGTTAGCGATGCGGGCGGCGCGTTCGCATGCACTATCGAGAGAGGCGACATTACCGTCTCGCCGACTGCGGCCGGTTTTGCCATGCGATGTCAGCGACCGTGATGCTGCCGTTGGCGCGGGACCAACCCGTGGGATAGAATGGCACGGTACGAACAGGAGAGCCTGCGGGAGGGGAGCGCGATGTCTGAAACCGGTCTGCTGCCGGCATATCTGATCGTCGGTACCGACGGAGTCAAGCGCGACCACGCCGTCTCGCGTATGAAAGCACGTCTGGATAAGTCGGGTATGGTCGAGTTCAACCTCGACGAGCGCGACATGACCAAGGACCCCGATATCGAGTCCATTATCGGATCGCTCAACACTTTTCCCATGGGCAGCGAGTTTCGCTTGGTAATCCTTGACGGCTGCTCAAAGCTCGCCAAGGCGGTCTCGGAGCCGCTTGTCGAGTATTTAGCGAGTCCAAGCCCCACAACGGTCTGTCTCATCATCGCCGATTCGCTTGCCAAGAACACGCGCCTGTATAAAGCGATCGCCAAGATCGACAAGAAGGCCGTGATCGATTGCTCCGGCACCAAGCGCTGGGAGCTACCGCGCCGCGTGCAGCAGATGGCGACGCAGCACGGCAAGTCGATCTCGACGGCGGCCGCCGAGGAACTCGTCTCGCGTTCGGGTGAAAACACTCGCATGCTCGATAACGACTTGGCCAAGCTTGCCCAGATGGTCGATGCGCCGCAAATTGAGCTTGCCGATGTGGAACGCTGGATCGTGCGCACGGCCGAAGTTCAGCCCTGGGATTTTCTCAACGCGGTCTCGGCTCGTGATATGCGCCGCTCGCTTGAGCTCTTTGGGCTGCTACCCGCCAAGAGCTATGTGTGGACCTACACGCTGCTGTGCGGACGCATTCGCGAGCTTATCGTCGCCAAGGCGCTCGATGCGCGTGGGCAGGGTCGCGAGCTTGCCGCGACGCTCAAGCTTCAACCCTGGCAGGTTAAGAATCACCTGACCTGGGCACGCCGCTTTTCGATGGCGGAGCTCGTCGCGGCGCTCGAGGGCGCGGTCGATGTTGAGCTCGCTCTTAAGGGTTCGGCCGATTCTCAGAACGCGCTTTTGCTCTGGATTACGAACATCTTGAGAAAATCGTGATGATAGCTGTCTATTTGACAAATTCGTTCTATCCCTTTGAGGGGGAGCGTGCTATAGTAGGCGCTTGCATGACCTCACCGTGTCTCAGAGGTGTCATACATTTTTTGCAAGGAACTCGAAAGGAACTCCAGAAGTGGCAAACATCAAGTCTCAGAAGAAGCGTATCCGCACCAATGAGGCAGCTCGCATGCGTAACAAGGCTGTCAAGTCCGAGCTCAAGACGCTGACCAAGCATGTCCAGTCCGCCGTCGCCGAGGGCGACGCCGAGAAGGCCCAGGCTGCCCTCAAGACCGTCACCAAGCGTCTCGACATGGCTGCCGCCAAGCATGTTATCCACAAGAACCAGGCTTCCAACCGCAAGTCCGGTCTTGCCAAGCTCGTGAACAGCATCAACGCCTAAGTTGTAAATTTCACACCACACAGATTACGCGCATAAATGGAGCCTGTTTTATGGAACAGGCTCCATTTTTTGTACCGCTCGGGTAAGATAGTCCGCATGAATACTTCAATTGACATTTCCCACATCCGCAACTTCTCGATCGTTGCGCACATCGACCATGGCAAGTCCACGATCAGTGATCGCATCCTCGAGCTCACCCATACCGTCGACGAGCGCGACATGGAATCGCAGCTGCTCGACACCATGGATATCGAGCGCGAGCGCGGCATCACGATCAAGTCCAATGCCGTTCGCGTTTCCTATGACGCCGACGATGGCGAGACGTATCAGTTCAACCTGATCGATACGCCGGGCCACGTGGACTTTACCTATGAGGTCTCGCGTTCGCTTGCCGCTTGCGAGGGTGCGGTGCTCGTCGTCGACGCCACGCAGGGCGTCGAGGCGCAGACCGTCTCCAACGCGACGCTCGCCATGAACGCCAACCTGGATATCGTGCCCGCTATCAACAAGATCGATTTGCCGTCGGCACACCCCGACGAGGTTAAGACCGAGATCGAGGATGACCTGGCGATTCCTGCCGACGATGCCGTGTGCGTATCGGGCAAGACCGGCGAGGGCATCCATGATCTGCTGGAGTCCATCGTCTTTTTGATCTCACCGCCCAAGGGCGATGCGACGGCGCCGCTCAAGGCGCTCATCCTGGATTCGTATTTTGACGAGTACCGCGGCGTCGTCGCCACGGTCCGCGTCTTTGACGGCTCCATCAAGAAGGGCGATACCCTTCGCATGATGCAGGCCGAGGGCGACTTTTTGGTCGATGGCGTGGGCGTCAAGCGTCCCGCCGAGACTCCGGTCGACGCGCTGACGGTCGGTGAGGTGGGCTACGTGGTCACGGGCCTGAAGGACCCTGAGGCCGTTCGCGTGGGCGATACCCTTACGTGGGCGTCGAATCCCTGCCCTGAGCCGCTTCCCGGTTACCGTGAGGCCAAGCCCATGGTCTATACGGGCTTGTTCCCGATCGACAACAAGGATTATGAGAACCTGCGCGACGCTCTCGATAAGCTGCATGTCAACGACCCGTCGTTGGTGTGGGAGCCCGAGACCTCGGTGGCGCTCGGCTTTGGCTTCCGCGTTGGCTTCTTGGGCCTGCTGCATATGGAGGTCGTCAAGGAGCGTCTGGAGCGCGAGTTCAACCTGGACCTCATCGCCACGAGCCCTTCGGTGGACTACCACGTCTACAAGACCGACGGCGAGATGATTGATGTCCGCAGCCCGCAGGATCTGCCCGAGGCTACGCGCATCGAGCGCATTGAGGAGCCCTACCTCAAGGCCAAGATTATCTGCCCGCCCGAGTATACGGGAGCCGTCATGCAGCTCGCTATCGAGCACCGCGGCATTACGACCGACATGATCCACCTCACGAGCAAATCGGTCGAGATGCGCTTCGACATGCCGCTCGCCGAACTCATCCTGGACTTCTTTGACCAGCTCAAGAGCCGCACCAAGGGCTATGCGTCGCTCGATTATGAGTTCAACGAGTATCGTCCCTCCGAGCTCGTCAAGCTCGATATCCTGCTTTCGGGCGACGAGGTGGACGCGCTTTCGTTTATCGTGCACAAGGACAAGGCCTATGGGCTGGCCCGCGGGTTGTGCGACAAGCTTAAGGAAATTATTCCGCGCCAGCTGTTCGAGGTGCCCATTCAGGGTGCCATCGGCAACAAGATCATTGCCCGCTCGACCGTCAAGGCGCGCCGCAAGGACGTTTTGGCCAAGTGCTATGGCGGCGATATCTCGCGTAAGCGCAAGCTGCTCGAGAAGCAGAAAGAGGGCAAGAAGCGCATGAAGGCCATCGGTTCGGTCGAGGTCCCGCAAGAGGCCTTTATGGCGATCCTCAAGGTGGACGAGTAGTTCCATGGCGCTTTCCGAATACAGTACGCGGCTGCTGGGTGCCTATGCCGAGCAGCCGTTCCTTATGGCTCCCATGGCCGGCGTGACCGATCCCGCCTATCGCATCATGTGCCGCCGCCGCGGCGCCAATCTTGCCTATAGCGAGATGGTGAGCGTGGCGGGCCTTGCCTATGCCAGCAATAAGACGTGGCGCCTGGTGCTGCCGGCAGACGAGGAGCGGCAGATCTGCGTGCAGCTCTTTGGCTCCAAGCCCGATCAATTTGCGAGCGCCGTCGCTGCCGTCGAGGAGCGTGTGGGCGATCGCCTGTCGCTGATCGATATCAACATGGCCTGCCCGGCTCGCAAGGTCGTCACCAAAGGGGAGGGTTCGGCGCTCATGCGCACGCCCGAGCTGGCCGAGAAGATCGTCGAGGCGGCGGTGGGCGCGGCGCACGTGCCCGTGACCGTTAAGATCCGCAAAGGCTTTTACGCCGAAGATCGCAATGCCGCGACGTTTGCCCAGATGCTCGAGGGGGCGGGCGCCGCTGCTGTGGCGGTGCATGGTCGCTGTGCCACGCAGCTCTATACGGGTCAGGCCGATTGGTCGGTCGTCGATGAGGTGGCCGATGCCGTCGAGATTCCCGTTATCGGTTCGGGCGACGTGTTCTCGGCCGAGGATGCCGCGGAGCATCTGCGCAACTCGGGTGCCAGCGCGGTGTTTATCGCACGCGGTATCTACGGTAATCCCTGGGTCTTTGGTGATGCTCGCGCCCTTGCGCTCAATGGCGTACCGGTGCCGGTGCGCAGCTCTGTCGAGCGCCTGGACGCCCTGCGCGAGCATCTCACGCTGACGCATGAGCTTCTGCCGCTCATGTCGCGTGCCCGTACGTATGCAAGCTGGTATCTAAAGGGCATGCCCCATGCTGCAGCCTGGCGTGCCCAGGTGGTGCGTTGCTCCACATATGAGGAGTTCATGGCATTGGTCGATGATATCGAGCGCGATGTGGTGGCCTGCGAGGCCGCACTTGCCGCTGGCGAGTCGGTGCCCGCTCATCCGCTGGAGGCCTAACGGTGGCCGTTACCGCGCTGTACGTGCATGTGCCGTTTTGCGCTCAAAAGTGTCGGTACTGCGACTTTGACTCACGCAGTTTTGCTCCGTGCGACCTGAGCGCAGCGCTCGATGCCTATTTTGAGCAGCTGTATGCGCGCCTTGATGCCTTTGGAGACACCGGGGCGCTTGCACAGGTCCGCACCGTCTATGTTGGCGGCGGCACACCGTCGCTGGCGGGAGAGCGTCTGGTGGAGCTTGCCCGGCGTATTTGCATGTGGTGCAAGCCCGTTGAGTTTACCTGCGAGGCTAATCCTGAGTCGCTGACCGCCGAGCTTGCCGCTGCGCTTGCCAAGGTTGGTGTCACACGCGTCTCTCTGGGCGTGCAAACGCTCGATAATGCCGAACTTACCGCCATCGGCCGTATTCACGATGCCGATCGGGCGCTCGCTGCCATCACGACGGTTAAGGACGCTGGGCTCGATGTGTCGTGCGACCTTATGTGCGGCCTTCCCGGGCAGACCGCAGCGAGTTGGAAGCGCACGCTCGATGGCGTGTTGGCAGCGGCGCCGCAACATGTGTCGGTGTACCCCCTCACGCTCGAGGAAGGCACGCCGCTCTACCGCATGGCGTTCTGCGACGAGTCGCTCGAGCCCGACGAGGATTTTCAGGCTGCGTGCATGGAAGCGGCGCGCGATCGTCTGGGCGCGGCCGGCTATCACCCGTATGAGGTGGCAAGCTATGCACTCGACGGACATGAGTGCTCGCATAACATCGCCTATTGGACCGGACGGGGCTATCTGGGCCTGGGTCGCTCTGCCGCGGGCATGCTCGACGCCGAGGATTTCGATCGCTTGGCCGGGCTTTATCCCGACGTGCCCGCTCGCGGCGATGCGTATCGCGTGCGTCTGGTGCAACGCGACGATGCCGCGACGACGTTTGATGCCGAGTATCTGTCACAGCGCGAGGCGGCGGCGGAGGATTTGATGCTCGCCTGCCGCATGACGCGTGGCATTGGGCCCGACCTGTTGGTTCGCTCGGCAAGCGTGATTCCTGCAGGCGAGCTGGCGGCGTCCTGTGACCGTGCGCTCGCGTTGGGCCTTGCCGCCTGGGTACCCCTTGATGTCGAGGGGCATGCGGGGCGCATCACCTCAAAAGATGTTGTAGCAGGTCGCGCCCGCGCCCGTTTAGCGCCCACCCACTTGGGCTGGCTCGATGGAAATATGCTGTTCGAGCTGTTTTGGGGTCTAGCTTAGGCCGCTCGGGTAGAATTACCGCAATATATACGCTGCTGTGAGCAGGAGGTTGCCGCGCATGGCGACGATGAACGAAAAAGATTACTACGAGATCTTGGGTGTCTCCAAGGACGCCACCTCGCGTGATATCCAGAAGGCCTTTCAGCAAAAGGCCCGCAAGCTCCATCCGGACGTCAACAAAGAGCCGGATGCCGAGGAAAAGTTTAAAGAGGTTTCCGAGGCCTATGCCGTGCTTTCGGACGAGCAGAAGCGTGCGCGCTATGATGCCATGCGCTCGGGCAATCCCTTCGCCGGCGCTCCTTCTGCTTCGCCCTATGGCGGCGGCTACGCCGGCAGCGCAGGCTATGGCAATCCCTTTGAGGGCGGCTTTCCCTTTGGTGGCGCCTGGGGCCAGCAGCGTCGCAGCCAGGCTGCCTATAATCCCGAGAACGGCGCCAACGTGGTCGTCGATATTAAGCTCGACGCCAAGGAGGCCAAGGGCGGTGCCCGCAAGACCGTCCGCTATACGCGCTTCGATACCTGTGGTCATTGCGGGGGCTCGGGCTCTGTCTCGTCCGAGCATGCACATACCTGTCCGAGCTGCGGCGGTCGCGGCCACATCGACGTCGACCTGTCCTTCCTGTTTGGTGCCGGCACGTTCCAGTCGGTCTGCCCCGAGTGCGGCGGTTCCGGTAAGGTCGTCGCCGACCCCTGCCCCGATTGCGGTGGCAGCGGGCGGACCCGTGTGACCTCCGAGCAGACGATTGAGTTTCCCGCCGGCACGCATGATGGCGACGAGGTCCATATTGACGGCATGGGTCACGCCGGCACCAACGGTGCCTCGGGCGGCGATTTGGTCGGGCGCGCCCATGTCGAGGCCGAACGCCTGGAGGGCAAAGCTCGTACCGGTTTTTACCTGATGGGCATCGTGGCGCCTTTTTTGGTGCTGTCGGCCATCTCGGGCGTGTTCTCGGCCTTTGCCATGATGTGCTTTGTTCCGTTTGCCATGGGCTTGTTCATGGTGCTCTCGGACGGCGTGCTTCACCGCAGCCTGCTGTGGTGGAAGCGCGGCGCGATGCAGTTTGCCAACGGTTTTGCCAACGGATTTATGTTTGCTCTCGTGTCGGTTTGGTTTGCGAGCTGCTCGCAACGTGCCATGCTTTCGCCCTACGCAATGCAATAACATCAAACCCTTTGTTTGCGGTCGGCCCAGCTTGGGTATAGGACGCACTGTGACAATAATGAAAGTCGGAAGGATTCGGTCGTGTCGGAAAATAGGGATTACTACGAGGTACTTGGCGTCGACAAGGATGCCGACGCGCGGACGATTAAGCGCGCGTTTCTAAAGAAGGCCCGTATCGTACACCCGGACGTTTCGGACGACCCCGATGCCGAGGCCAAGTTCAAAGAGCTCAACGAGGCATATTCCGTTCTTTCCGACGAGCAGAAGCGTGCAAACTACGATCGCTACGGTTCGCCCGACGGCCCCGGTGGCTCCGGCTATGTCGACATTAACGATATCTTTGGCGGCATGGGCATGGACGACCTCTTTTCGTCGTTCTTTGGCGGCGGCGCCGGCGGTGGCGCCCGAAATCGCCGCGAGCGTCGTCGCGGCCGCGATATGGCCATCTCCCTTTCGGTGACCCTTGAGGAGGCGGCGCTCGGTTGCAAAAAGACGATCAGCTATGACCGCCTTGCCCCCTGCGAGGATTGCAATGGCACCGGTAGGGCCGAGGGTGCGGCCGAAAAGCAGTGCAGCCGTTGCCACGGCACGGGCTATGTCACAACGGTCCAGCGCTCGTTCCTGGGTCAGGTTCAGTCCTCTTCGCCCTGCCCCGACTGCCATGGCGAGGGCACGGTCATCGACCATCCCTGCGAGACCTGCGACGGTCAGGGCCGCACGCCTTCGCACGAAAAGATCGACATCGATATCCCCGCCGGCGTCTCGACCGGTCGCCAGCTGCGCGTGAGCGGCTTTGGCGAGGCAGGCCTTCGTGGTGAGCCCTCGGGCGACCTGATCGTCAACGTGCGCGTCGCCGATCACGAGCGTTTTAAACGCAACGGCGACGACCTGTACCTCGTGAGCGATATCTCGATTGCGCAGGCTGCGCTCGGCTGCGAGATTAAGGTTGAGGGCATTTTACCCGACGAGGTCGTCAAGGTGTGCGTCCCCGCCGGTACGCAGTACGGCGACACCGTGAGTGTCAACAACTACGGTATGCCCCGTATCGGCGGTGGCGGCTCGCGTGGACGCTTGATCGTTCAGCTGCGCGTGCTCGTCCCCACGAACCTTTCCGCCAAGCAGCGCGAGCTGCTCGAGGCTTTCGCCGCCGAGTCGGGCGACGATGTCGCTTCCGGCAAGAAATCGGTGACCGATCGCATTAAGAGCGCTCTCGACGACATCCTCGATTAAGGAGCCCGCGTGCTCGCACCTCATATCTCTGTTGTCAACCTCGGCTGCCGTGTCAACCGGGTTGAGTCCGACCGCATCACTGCCGATCTTATGCGCCTGGGTTTTGCAATGGTGGAGCCTCAGGATGCGGAGCTGATCGTCATTAACACCTGTGCCGTTACGGGCGAGGCCGAGGCCAAGACCCGTAAGGCCGTCCGCCATGCGCTGGCTCATCCAAAAGAGCCCTATGTGGTCGTGACCGGGTGCGTTGTCAATTTGCACCCCGAGGAGCTTCTGGAGCTTTCGGACCGCGTGATCGCGGAGCCGTCTAAGATCGATGTCGCCGAACGCGTCTGCGAGGTGCTGGGCGTTGAGTCCGATAGCGTGGCCGCCTGTAGCGACGGCGATGTGGTCGACGCGCTCGGTCGCTCGCGTCTGGGTGTGAAGATCCAGGACGGCTGCAACCATCGTTGCACCTATTGCATTGTGTGGAAGGCCCGCGGCCCCGAGCGCTCCGTGCCGGTCGAGTCTGTGCTCGAACAAGTTCGTGAGGCTCAGGAGGCCGGCGTGCCCGAGGTGGTGCTGACGGGCGTGAACCTGGGCGCCTACGATGGCAAGAGTGCGACCGACGAACACGTCGAGATCGATGAGCTGCTCGAGGCCATCATGGAGCGTACGTCTATTCCGCATGTGCGCATTTCCTCGGTCGAGCCCATGGATATCTCCGAGCCCCTGCTTAAGGTCATGGCGCGCTATCCGCAGCGCATCGCCCCGTTTTTGCACCTGCCCGTGCAGTCTGGCTGCACGGCGACCCTGCATCGCATGGGCCGTCCCTATAGCGCCGAGGCATTTGAGGAGACGGTGCGTATGATTCGTGCCAACTTGCCCCAGGCGTCCCTTTCGTGCGACGTCATCGTCGGTTTTCCCGGCGAGACGAACGAGGAATTTGAGGAGTCGCTGGCGTTGTGCCGTCGCGTGGGCTTTTCGCGCATGCATGTCTTCCGCTATAGCAAGCGTCCCGGTACCCTTGCTGCCGATATGCCCGACCAGGTGCCGCCCGAGGTTATGGCTGAGCGCAGCCGTCGTATGCGAGCCGCGGCGCAGGAACTCGCCATTGCCGACGCCCGCCGTCGCGTGGGCACCGTCGAGCGTGCCGTGCTCGAGTATGGCGACAACCTGACGCTCGGTTCGTTCCATCATGCCCGTCTTGACGATACCTGCGGACTCACAGCCCCGTGCCTGCTCGATGTTGCTATCATCGGAGTCGATGATTCCGGCTTGGTCCATGCACGCAGGGAGGTTCATGGAAGCCTCGAAGATTAGACTTACCGTTCCCGATGGAATTGATCCCTCGCGCGTTTTGGGTGCCGGCGACGGCGTCCTTCGTGCGCTCGAGAGCTTGGTTCGCGTCCACGTGGTCGCCCGTGGCGACCGTATCGCCGTGTGCGGTGACCCGGACGAGGTCGAGCTCGTGGCGCGCTTTTTCGAGCATGCTTTTCGCGAGGCTGCCGCCGGACGGACGCTGTCTGTCGACGATGTCTCTCGCTGCCTGGCCGTCTTGCGCGACGGTGAGTACGGGGCTACGTCGCTTCGCGATGATGTGCTGCTTTCGTATCGCGGTCGTGCCATTCGCCCCAAGACGCTCGGTCAAAAGCGCTATGTGGATGCCATCCGCTCGCATACCATCACGTTTGGCTTGGGTCCTGCCGGTACCGGTAAGACCTATCTGGCCATGGCACTTGCCGTTGCCGCGCTCAAGCGTCACGAGGTGGGCCGTCTGATCTTGACGCGTCCGGTTGTCGAGGCGGGGGAGAACTTGGGCTTTTTGCCCGGTACCCTCGAGGAAAAGATCGATCCCTACATGCGTCCGCTCTACGACGCCCTTTTTGACATGATGGATCGCGAGCGCACCGATGAGCTTATGGAGCGTGGCGTGATCGAGATCGCCCCGCTTGCCTACATGCGCGGTCGTACGCTGAGCGATGCCTTCGTGGTGCTCGACGAGGCTCAAAATACCACGCCCGAGCAGATGAAGATGTTCCTGACGCGCTTGGGCTTTAACTCCAAGTTTGTGATTACCGGTGACCTGAGCCAGCGTGACTTGGTAGGTCGTCGCGGCGGTCTTGCCGACGTTGAGCAGATTTTGGGTCGTGTCGACGATGTCGCGTTTTCGCACCTCGAGCGTGCCGACGTGGTGCGTCACGCCTTGGTGGGGCGAATCGTCGAGGCATATGATGCTTATGATGACGTGCGCGAGAAACGCGTGCGCGACCGAAAGGAGTCCCGTTGAGTGTATTGATCAGCAACGATGCCGAGCTCGATACGCTGCTTGACGCGCAGGAGGTAGAGCACATCTGCGAGGTCGTGCTGGCTGCCGAGGGCGTTGAGCGAAAAGTCGAGATTTCCCTTTCGTATGTCGATGAGGATGAGATGCACGAGCTCAACCACGAGTGGCGCGGTATCGACCGTACCACCGATGTCCTCTCGTTTGAATGCGACTCGGCCTTTGACGAGGATATCCCAGCCGACGAGACGCTCGAGCTCGGCGATATCATCTTGGCCCCGCAGGTCATTGCCCGTCAGGCCCCCGGCTTTGGCAATAGCCCTGCCGATGAGTGCCGCCTGATGCTCGTGCATGGCATGTTGCATTTACTGGGCTACGATCATATCGAGGACGACGAGGCCGAGGTCATGGAGGCCCGCGAGGACGCCATCCTACGCGATCTGGCGCTCGAGCGCGGCGAGGACCCCAAGCTGGTTCACGTCGGCCCCATCACCAACCATGCCCACGACTAGGAGCCGTCTATGATTCCCGGATCGAACAAGGACCATCCGTCCTTTTTAAAGTCGTTCTCCTACGCCATGGAGGGCTTCGTTACCGCCGTCAAGACCGAGCGCAACATTAAGGTCATGCTCGTGGCGGGTGTGTGCACTGTCATTGCCGGCTGCATCGTGGGGCTCGACATTGCCGAGTGGGCTACGATTATCATTTGCTGCGGCCTGGTGATTCACGGCGAGCTGTGCAACACCGCCATGGAGGCGATTGTCGATTTGGCGACCCAGGAGTTCCATCCGCTGGCAAAGCGTGCAAAGGATATCGCCGCCGCCTCCGTATACGTTCTTTCCATCACCGCCGCGATTGTGGGCTTGTTGGTATTTGCCCACGCGCTCGGCTTTATTTAGAAAGGGATTTTCATGTCCGACAATATGCAGCCTATCGATGAAACGCTGGACGACGAGCCCCTGGATGCTGTGGATGCCGAAGCGACTGAGGCTTGCGAGGTCGAGGAGTTCGACCCGTTTGAGGGCATGAGTGACGAGGAGCTCGACGCCCTGTGCGACGAGGACGACAGCCTCGCGGGCTTTGGCGACGTTGAGCCCGGTTTCCGCAGCGGCTTCGTGGCCCTGGTCGGCCGCCCCAACGCCGGTAAGTCCACGCTGCTCAACGCCTGCTATGGCAAAAAGGTCGCCATCACCTCGCCGGTGGCCCAGACGACCCGCCGTCGCATGCGCGCCGTCGTCAATCGCCCCGGCTACCAGCTGGTTTTTGTCGATACCCCGGGTATTCACAAACCCAAGGACGGTCTGGGGTCCGAGCTCAACAAGAGCGCGCTGTTCGAGCTAAACGATGTCGATGTCGTCGCGTTTTTGATTGATGCCACCAAACCGATCGGCAGGGGAGACGCCTGGGTTGCCGAGCGCGTCAGATGCGCCCGTTCCAAGAAGGTCCTGGTGCTCACCAAGGCCGATGAAGCCGATCCCGCACAGGTCATGGAGCAGCTTAAGGCCGCCCACGAGCTCATGGAATATGACGATGAGATCGTGACGTCGTCGGTCAAGAACTTTAACGTCGATGCCTTCATCGAGACCGTTGCGCACTTTTTGCCCGAGGGCCCGCGTTGGTTCCCCGAGGACATGGGTACCGACGCTTCCGACGAGACGCTCGTTGCCGAGTTTGTGCGCGAGAAGGTCTTGCGCCGCACCCGTGATGAGATTCCGCACTCCGTTGGCGTAATCTGCGATGCGCTCGAGCAGACCAAGAAGGTGCTGCGCGTGCATGCCACCATTTACGTCGAGCGCGAGGGCCAAAAGGGCATCATCATCGGTAAGGGCGGCGAGATGATCAAGCATATCGGCATCGACGCCCGTCGCGATCTTGAGCGCATCTTTGGCACGCAGGTCTTTTTGGAGCTGGATGTGAAGGTAAAGGCCGGCTGGCGTGACGACGAGGCCCAGCTTCGCCGTTTTGGCTACAACGCCGAGGACTAAGGGCGCGCGGCGCTCATGGCAGGCTCACGGACATATCGCACAAAGGTACTCGTCCTCGATAAGACCAAGCTCAAGGAGACCGATCTGATCTTGACGATGCTTGATGAGCGGGGTCGGCAGGTCCGTGCCGTGGCAAAGGGCGCGCGCAAACCCGGCGGGCGCCTGGCGGCGCGCTGCGAGCTGTTCTGTACCGTCGATATGCTGCTCGCGCACGGACGGTCGCTCGACGTGGTTTCCCAGGCCGAGCTTATGGAGGCGCCGCTCGGCGCCGCGCCCGATTACGAGACGACCTGCGCCGCAAGCGCGATCGCCGAGGTCGCGCGCGTGTGCTCGTTCGAGGACGCCGAGGACCCGTTTACCTTTGCCATTACGCAGCGAGCACTTGCCCTGGTGGGCAGCAGGCTCGACACGGCACATATGGACCTGCTTGTGGCGGCATATGTCTTTAAGCTGCTGTCGCACGTTGGCTATCGACCCGATTTTTCGGCCTGCGTACTGTGCGGAGACCCCATGCTGTCGTATTTTTCGCCCCAGGCGGGCGGGCTCATGTGCGGGTCGTGCGCGTCGAGCGTTCCGGGTGCCGAGCTGGTGTCGACCGGCGAGGTCGCATGGCTGCGCGCCCTCATGTCCATGACCTTCGATGCGCTCATGGCCGAGAGGGTCGATCCCCATACTGCCGCCTTTTTGCTGGGGCTTTCGCATGTTTGGGCTGCGACGCACACCGATCAGCGTCTTCGCGCGATGGAATTCATGTTGGGTCGGTGATGATGGGCATACGCGGTCCGCTTGTGGTAACATACCGACCTGTTGGTACCTCGACCTTGGATGCTCGCTCCACCGGCGGCTTCCCAGTCCGAGGCGAATAGAGTCGCCCGCGGGCGACGCGAAACGAAAGGTGAAACAATGACTGTTTCCAAAGAGCGCAAGGCGGAGCTGACTGCCCAGTTCGGTAACACCCCGGTCGACACCGGCAACCCCAAGGTTCAGGTCGCCATCCTGACTGAGCGCATCAAGGAGCTGACCGAGCACATGAAGTCCCACCAGAAGGACTTCCACACCCGTCGTGGTCTGCTCATGCTCGTCGGTCGCCGTCGTCGTCTTCTCTCCTACATCAAGAAGAACGACGTCGTCGAGTATCGTGAGCTCATCAAGGCTCTGGGCATCCGCGACAATATCCAGTAAGGATTTGTACATGCTAAGAGCGTCCTGCGCAGCGGGGCGCTCTTTTTGTGTAAGGGCGTGAACAATCACGCTCTGAAGCGTGGCGGGGGCAGGGGGCCCGCGTCACATGAGAAGCCCGCAGGCAAGGGGCCTGCGGGGTAAAGGAGAACAATGACACTCGTATCCAAGACCTTTGAGCTGTACGGCAAGACCTACACCTTTGAGTCGGGCGAGCTTGCCAAGCAGGCCACCGGCGCCTGTCTGGTCAAGCAGGGCGATACCACGATGCTCGACACCGTGGTCGTCTCCAAGGAGCGCAAGAACTACGACTTCTTTCCGCTGACCGTCGACTTCAACGAGAAGATGTACGCTGCCGGCCGTATTCCGGGTGGCTACCTCAAGCGCGAGGGCCGTCCCAGCGAGAAGGCCACGCTCACGGCCCGCATGATCGATCGTCCTATTCGCCCGAGCTTCCCGGACGGCTTCCGCAACGAGGTGCACATCGTCGCCACCTCGCTCGTCGCCGACCAGGTCAACCCCTTCGACGTCATCAACGTCATGGGTGCCTCCCTGGCCATGACGCTCGGCGGCGTGCCCTTCGAGGGCCCGCTTGCGTGCGTGCGCATCGGCCGCAACGTGGAGACCGGCGAGTTTATCGTCAACCCCACCTATGAGGAGCGCGAGAACTCCGATCTGGACCTGGAGCTGGGCGGCTCTGCCGACTTCATCTCGATGGTCGAGGCCGGCGCCGATGAGATCTCCGAGGACGATATGCTCGCCGCCATGAAGTTTGGCCAGGAGGCCCTCGCTGCCTTCTGCCGGGCTCAGGACGAGTTCGTTGCCGAGTGGGAGCAGGTCAACGGCGCTATCGTCAAGAAGGAGTACCCGCTCGACCAGCCCGTCGAGGAGGTCCAGGAGCGCATCTTCGCCCACTACGACGAGATGGCAGCCGCCCTTCGCGACGCCGACAAGCTCTCCCGTATCGGCAAGGTCGAGGCTCTGAAGGAGTCCATCCGTGCCGAGTTCACCGAGGAGGAGCAGGCCGCTTGGGAGCGCGAGATCCCCGTGGCACTCAAGAAGCTCGAGAAGAAGGCCATGCGCACCATGGTCGTCGAGACCGGTGAGCGCGTCGACGGCCGTGCCGCCGATGAGATTCGCCCCATTATGGTGAAGGACAACTACCTGCCGCTCGTTCATGGCTCCGGCCTGTTCCAGCGCGGCCAGACCCAGGTGCTCTCCGTCCTGTCGCTCGGCATGCTCAACGAGGGCCAGCGTCTGGATACCATCGAGCCCACCGAGGGCAAGCGCTACATGCACCACTACAACTTCCCGCCGTTCTGCACCGGCGAGACCGGCCGCATGGGTAGCCCCAAGCGCCGCGAGATCGGCCACGGCAACCTGGCCGAGCGCGCCCTGCTTCCGGTGCTCCCCGACGAGAACGAGTTCCCCTACGCCATCCGCGTGGTCTCCGAGGTCATGGAGTCCAACGGCTCCTCTTCGATGGCTTCGACCTGCGGCTCCACGCTCGCCCTTATGGATGGCGGCGTGCCCATTAAGCGCCCGGTCTCCGGTATCGCCATGGGCCTGATCCAGGAGGAGGGCAAGACCGTGGTCCTGTCCGACATCCAGGGTCTCGAGGACTTCCTGGGCGATATGGACTTTAAGGTCACCGGCACCACCGAGGGCATTACCGCTCTGCAGATGGACAACAAGGCCACCGGCCTTACCTTTGACATCCTGGCCCGCGCCCTGCAGCAGGCCAAGGAGGGTCGCGCCTTCATCCTGCAGAAGATGCTCGATGTGATCCCCGAGCCGCGCCACACCACGCGCAGCACCGCTCCGCGCATCGTCTCCATCCAGGTTCCGACCGACAAGATCCGCGACGTCATCGGTTCCGGCGGTAAGGTCATCCGCGGCATCCAAGACGAGACCGGTGCTTTGGTCGACATCCAGGAGGACGGCACTGTCTTTGTCGGCGGCACCGGCGAGTCCGTCGACCAGGCTGTCGAGCGCATTAAGCTCATCATCAAGGTTCCCGAGCCGGGCGAGGAGTACACCGGTCGCGTGGTTTCCATCCAGCCCTTCGGCGCCTTTGTCAACCTGCTGCCCGGTAAGGACGGCCTGCTGCACATTTCCCGCGTCGCCAAGGGCCGCGTGGAGAAGGTCGAGGATGTCCTCAACGTGGGCGACGAGGTTAAGGTCGTCGTCATCGAGGTCGACGATCGCGGCAAGATCTCGCTCGATCGTCTTGATAAGCCCGAGGCTCCGGCTCGTGCCGAGGGTGCCTCCGAGGACGACGGTGAGCACTTCCAGCGCCGTGAGCGTCCGCGTCGCGAGCGCTCCGAGCGCAGCGACCGTCCGCGTCGTCCCGGCGACAACGGAGGCCGCAAGCCCCGCCGTCACCACGACGCCGAGTAACAGCTACACATAAGCGGCTCAACAAGGGCGACTCTGGACAGGGGTCGCCCTTTTGCTATTCCCGGCGGGGTCCGCGGGTAAAGTTTCCTGCTCTACAGTCCTGC